>JAKFUJ010000315.1 GCA_021732805.1 Betaproteobacteria bacterium
GATTTCTGGCGGCTGCGTATCGGCATCGGCCATCCGCGCGAGCTGGCGGCAAGCGAGCAGGAAGTGGTGGATTATGTGCTGCATGCGCCGCGTGTCGAGGAACAACGGGCGATTGATGACGCGATGTCCCGCGCCCGCGACGTATGGCCGTTGATTGCCGCCAACGACATGCAGACCGCGATGTTGCGTTTGCATACCAAACCCGCAGACGATGAAATATGAGATATGAGACTGGCCGCATTTCCTGAACGGCATGACCTGTTGTTGTCCCGTTTCACGTTTCCCCCTTCACTTTTCACGGTTCACAAATCATGGCACTGAAATGCGGCATCGTCGGCCTGCCCAATGTCGGCAAATCCACGCTGTTCAACGCGCTGACCAAGGCCGGTATTGCGGCTGAAAATTATCCGTTCTGCACCATCGAGCCGAATGTCGGCATCGTCGAAGTGCCGGATCTGCGGCTGAATGTACTTGCCGATCTGCAGAAACCCGAGAAAGTGCTGCCGGCGACGGTGGAGTTCGTCGATATTGCCGGACTGGTGGCCGGTGCGTCCAAGGGAGAAGGGCTGGGCAACCAGTTCCTCGCCAATATCCGCGAAACCGATGCCATCGCGCATGTCGTCAGGTGTTTTGAAGATGAAAACGTGATCCATGTCGCCGGCAAAATCAATCCGCTGGACGACATTGAAACCATCAATACCGAACTCGCGCTGGCCGATCTCAGCGCCGTCGAGCGCCATCTCGCAAAATCCGTGAAGCTTGCACGTTCCGGCGGCGACAAGGAAGCGGCGCGGTTGGTGGCCGTGCTTGAAAAATGCCAGGTTGCACTGAACGAGGCACGCCCTGTGCGGTCGCTCGATCTGTATGAAGAGGAACGTGCGGTGCTGAAACCGCTGTGTCTGATCACTGCCAAGCCGACCATGTACGTGGCCAATGTGCGCGAAGGTGGTTTCGAGGACAATCTGCACCTTGATGCAGTGGTGGCGCTGGCCGCACGGGAAAAAGCGCCGGTGGTGGCGGTGTGCGCCGCAATCGAGGCGGAGATTGGTGACATGAGCGACGAAGACAAGGCGATTTTCCTCGCCGACATGGGCATGCAGGAGCCGGGCCTCAACCGCGTCATCAGCGCCGGCTACACCCTGCTCGGGCTACAGACTTATTTCACCGTCGGTCCAAAAGAAGTCAGGGCATGGACCATTCACAAGGGGGATACCGCGCCCCGGGCGGCGGCGGCCATCCACACCGATTTTGAAAAGGGATTTATCCGTGCCGAAGTCATTGCTTATGAAGACTATGTTGCCGGCAAAGGCGAGCAGGGCGCCAAGGAGGCCGGCAAGATGCGGCTCGAGGGCAAGGATTACTTGGTCCGCGACGGGGATGTGATGCACTTTCGTTTCAACGTCTGAGCCGGTTTGCGTGGCGCAGAGTTCACATTCTGAATCTGGGCGGTTTTTCCGCCCCGGCTTAGAAGCTATACTGCTTTTCGTTGCATGAAGTGTGATGAGGAGGCAGACGATGCTTAAATTTTTTCCAACGCGCGCAATGCGCGCCCTGTGTAGTCTGGCAGTCGTGCTGGTCATCGGCGGCTGCGCGGGGGTCGGCGGCAATCATCTCTCGGGCGTCGACGTCGAAAGCATCATCAACAGCATTGATCTGGACGATGTTTCTTCGTTGCGGGCAGACATCAGCCGCGGCAAGATCAGCATCAATCAGAGACTGCCGGCGCCGGCCTATTCTGCTGGCGCGCCGCTGATTGCACTGGCCGCGCGCGCCGGTTCGATCAAAGTGCTGCGTTTCCTGATTGATGCCCGTGCCGACCTCAATGCCAGTACGCCGGTCAATGAAACGCCTTTGATGCTCGCTGCGTATTTCCGTGATGAAGATCCCGGCAGGCCGCCCGACCGCCACGATGCCGCAGTGCGCATGCTGGTCGATGCCGGTGCGAGCCTGGAAAATGTCCCGAACAATTACACCCCGCTGGCATATGCCGCCTATAACGACCGTCAACGTGCATTGCGTTTCCTGATTGAGCGCGGCGCCCGTGTCGACGCTGATGCCAGTGAGCGGTTGACCTACGTCAACACGCCGCTGATGATGGCGGCGATCCAGGGGCACCGCGATGTCGTGCGCATGCTGCTACAGGCCGGCGCCGATCCGCTGATTCGCGTGCGCGGCGGCCATACAGCGCGGGAGTTTGCGTTGAAATACCGCCAAACGCATGTCGAGCCGTTGCTCGCCTGCGCGGAGAATGTACCTGCCGGAATACGCTATGCGCAGCATTGCGAGGGCCGCGTCGCCGCTACGCAGTAAAGCAGTGTTAGCGCCTTTGTGATACCGCCCGCGGCTTGATGCTGATGATCAGCACGCCGCAGAGCACCAGCGCTGCGCCGGCGAGTTGAACCGGCGTGATCGACTCCCCCAGAAACATCCATGCAAATGCCATGGTGGCCAGCGGGCCGACACAGCCGACCAGCGACACCTGATTGGCGCCGATGCGCTTCAGGCCTTCGGCCATCAGCCACAGAGGCAATACCGTGGCGAACACCGACAGG
Source organism: Betaproteobacteria bacterium (assembly GCA_021732805.1). Taxonomy (GTDB): domain Bacteria; phylum Pseudomonadota; class Gammaproteobacteria; order Burkholderiales; family SG8-41. The sequence goes on from JAKFUJ010000315.1 coordinate 2,553, forward strand.
ATCGCAACCAGCCCATAGACTTCGTGCGCGACCACCAGCGCCTGCAGCGGACGGATGGCGATGAAGTGGGCAATGACGAATCCGGTGGCGATCAGCGAAGCGTAAGCTGAAAACCGCATCGCTCCGAATTTGTGCACCAGCCGGCTGCCCGCCACCAGATAGGTGGCGTAAGTGACGGCACTGCCGAAAACCAGCGTTGCGCCCCAGACGGTGAGCGGCAGGCTTTCCCCGAGTTGCGCTTCGGCGCTGAATACCAAAGCGATGCCGGCGTAGGAGAGTCCGAGTGAGACGAGCTGCAGTTTTCGCAGCGGCTGTTTCAGGAACAACGCAGACATCAGCAGCACCAGTGTCGGATAAAGGTAAAGAATCAGCCGGCCGAAACCGGCCGAGATGTACTGCAGACCCGCAAGATCGAGAAAACTACCGAGGTAATAACCGAGAAAACCGAGCACGACGATGCCTGCAATTTCGCGGCGGGTGAAGGCGACATCCGGGCGACCCGCCCACCACGCCATCAGCAGGAACAGCGGCGCTGCAAACAGCATGCGCAGCGCGAGCAGGGTTACGGTATCAACGCCGTAATGGTATGCGGCCTTGACCAGCACCGGCTTGGCGGAAAAAGCGACCGAACCCGCCAGTACGCAGGCGATGCCGATATAAGCGCCGCCGCTGTTGGATTGAGTATCCGGCACTACGGTTTGTTGAAAATCCAGAAATTGATGCTATTCACCGGCAAGCAGGATTTTGCGAATCTCGTTAAATCAACGGAATGTACGCATATGCACTTGGTCGCTGCGATCTTCACGCGCTCGCGCACCACTTTTTCAACGGACTGCTAGCGGCGACGCTTGCCGCCGAGAATCGAACCCAGCACACCGCGGATGATCTCGCGCCCGACCTGGGAGCCGATGGCGCGGGCTGCACTTTTTGCAGCGAGTTCGATGGCGCCGTCGCGATGTCCGCCACGCGGACCGGTGGCGCCGCCGAGCAGCCCGCCGAGCCAGCCGCCGGATTCATTCTGGGATTTGCCGGGCGCAGGCTGCAAGGTTTGCTGTTCCTGCACGCGTTGTGTCAGCTTTTCGTAAGCCGATTCGCGGTCAACAACCTTGTCGTAGACGCCGGCGAGCAGCGAAGCTTTGATGGTGGTCGCGCGCTCATCTGGAGTCACCGCACCAAGACGACTGCCCGGCGGCAGCACGAATGCGCGTTCGACGATGCACGGCCGGCCTTTTTCATCGAGTAGCGAGACCAGCGCTTCACCAACACCGAGT
>JAKFUJ010000398.1 GCA_021732805.1 Betaproteobacteria bacterium
TGCCGGCCTGGACACGTTCGAGCTGATAACCGGCCTCGCGTCGCGGCTCCTGCGGGAACCCCTTCATGTTCTCACGGCTGTCGCCGAGCCATATCACCTGTTTCAGCATATTACCAAAACTGATAATAACCGCAAGTCACCGCAGATGGCGTCATTGGCTCTCTCCGTAAAAAAGGGCGCTCACACGAGCGCCCTTTGATGGTACTCCACCTGCCTGGCACTCAAAGCTGCTGCGTCAGTTCCGGCACCGCCTTGAACAGATCGGCTTCCAGCCAGTAATCGGCCACCGCAAAAATCGGCGCTTCCGGATCCTTGTTGATGGCAATGATGACCTTGCTGTCCTTCATGCCGGCCAGATGCTGGATCGCACCGGAAATGCCGACGGCGATGTAGAGCTCCGGCGCGACGATCTTGCCGGTCTGCCCGACCTGATAATCGTTGGGCACAAAACCTGAATCCACGGCAGCGCGTGATGCGCCCACCGCAGCGCCCAGCTTGTCGGCCAGTTCTTCGAGCATCTTGAAATTCTCGCCACTGCCCATGCCGCGGCCACCGGAGACGATGATGCGCGCCGCAGTGAGTTCGGGCCGGTCGGATTTGGACAATTCCTGGCCGTTGAATGTCGACAAACCGGTGTCGGGCCCCGCCGCGAGATTTTCGACCGCAGCGTTGCCATCCTCAGCCGCCGCATCAAAACCGGTGGCGCGCACGGTGATGACCTTGATTTTGTCCGACGACTGCACGGTGGCCAGCGCGTTGCCGGCATAAATCGGCCGCACAAAAGTATCCGCGGATATCACGGCGCTGATTTCAGAAATCTGCTGCACATCCAGCGCGGCAGCGACTCGCGGCATGAAATTTTTACCAAAGCCGGTGGCCGGCGCGAGGATATGCGTGTATTGATCGGCAATCGTCAGCACCAATACAGCGATGTTTTCCGCCACTGCACCGGCATACTGCGGCGCATCGGCGAGCAGCACTTTTTTGACGCCGGCGATTTTCGCGGCGGCCTGCGCTGCATCCGCACATTGCTGACCGACAACCAGCACGGTAATGTCGCCGCCGATTTTCGCGGCAGCAGTGACCGTGTTGGTGGTGCCGGGCTTCAGTTGTTTGCCGTCGTGTTCGGCAATCACCAATACGGACATCAGATCACCCTCGCTTCATTTCTGAGTTTGGCAACAAGTTCTTTCACATCGGCAACCTTGACGCCGGCGCTGCGTTTCGGCGGCTCTTCGATTTTCAGCGTTTTCAGCCGCGGCGTGATGTCCACACCCAGCACTTCGGGCTTCAGCACTTCCAGCGGCTTTTTCTTTGCCTTCATGATGTTGGGCAGCGTTACATAACGCGGCTCGTTCAGGCGCAAGTCGGTGGTCACCACTGCCGGCAGTTTGATGGTCAGTTTCTCCAGGCCGCCGTCGATTTCCCGGGTGACATCGGCTGTATCGCCATTGACCGTAATGGCGGAGGTGAATGCCGATTGCGGCCAGCCGAGCAGTGCCGACACCATCTGCCCGGTCTGGTTGGCATCGTCGTCGATGGCCTGCTTGCCCATGATCACCAGTTTCGGTTGCTCCTTGTCGATGATCGCCTTTAACAGCTTCGCCACTGCCAGCGGCTGCATGTCAACGGTTCCGGTCTCTACGAGGATGCCGCGATCAGCGCCCATCGCCATTGCAGTGCGCAGCGTTTCCTGGCACTGCTGAACGCCGATTGAAACGGCAACGATTTCCGTTACCACACCGGCTTCCTTCATGCGCACTGCCTGCTCCATGGCAATTTCGCAGAACGGATTCATTGCCATCTTGACGTTGGCGGTCTCGACGCCGGTACCGTCGGACTTGACGCGCACTTTCACGTACGGATCGATGACCCGTTTCACTGTCACTAAAACCTTCATCGGTGCTCCGGAAAGAAAATTTCGGAATCCCGCGCGTCCCTGCCTGAAAAATCCCGCGCCGGAAAGTGCTGCATTTTAACGCATCGACGCACCCGGCGAAACCGCAGCAGCCCATGGTATGGGCGGCCACAGGAACCGCTTATCCGCTGAAACCGCGTTGCGCCAGAAAACGCCGCACGATCGGCGACCATATGTCGAATCCGCGCACAAACAGCCGATGGCCATTGTCACCGAATGGCGGCAACAGCATGAATTCGCCGTTGCCGCCATTGGCGCGAAACGCCGCAAACCAGGCCTCGGCATGTTTCGGACCGAAATACAGATCGTTTTCGGTATAGATCCATAATGTCGGCACGCGCGTGTTGTGGCCATAACCGCCGAACGTCGCGGTGGAAATTGATGCCGAACACGGATCCCCGGGATGCGTTTCCGGATTGCCGCCGCCCCCTCCGGCAAAATTGATCGCGGCCACCACACCCGGCAGATTGCGTGCTGCCGTTGCAATGCTGGTCGCACCGCCATAGGACTGACCGACGAGCACGATGCGCTTTCCATCGATGCGTGGTTCACGGCGCACATGATCGATGACCTGTTGCACCTGGTCGGCGGCGATGCCGAAGGAACGCGCAAAATTGCGGTTGCTGCACGGCCCCGCGTATTCCGCGTCAATCGCAGTGCCGCTGACGCCGTAGCCGACGCGCGTCGGCACCCATACTGAAAAACCCAGTCCCGCGAAAAACCGCGCGGCCTGCGGGTAGCGCACACGATTCAGACTGGCGCGATCGGATGCCGGCGGCCGGCCATGGTTCAGTACCAGCAGCGGATAGGATGTGCGGCCGGGCTCCTCGAATACGGTGACCACGATATCCTGCGCCAGCGCCTTGCCGGTCGCATCATGAATCTGCACCGGTACACGGATGATGCGTTCTTCTGCTTCAGCGGCACAGACTGCATTCACGATGACCGACAACAGCAGCACCGCCACAATCCGGCGCAGACCGTTAACGGCATTGATTCCAGACCCTCTCACAGAAATCACTATAAGTAATTGATTTTATTAAATATTTTAGAATCCGTCGCGGAAATGCACGACGGCATCCTCGATGCGCCGCACTGCGATGACTTTGATTCCGGCAATCGCCTGCCGCGGCGCATTGGCATGGGGCACCAGCGCATGGGTGAAACCGAGTTTGGCGGCTTCCTTCAACCGTTCCTGTCCGCGCTGCACCGGCCGCACTTCGCCGGCAAGCCCGACCTCGCCGAACACCACCAGTTTTTTCGGCAGCGGCTTGTTTTTCAAGGAACTGACCACCGCCATCAGCACCGCGAGGTCAGCCGCGGGTTCGGTGATGCGCACGCCGCCCACCGCATTGACGAACACATCCTGATCAAAGCAGGCAATACCGGAATGGCGATGCAGCACCGCCAGCAGCAATGCGAGACGATTCTGTTCGAGGCCGACGCTCAGCCGCCGCGGATTCGGCGCATGCGCTTCATCGACCAGCGCCTGCACTTCCACCAGCAGCGGCCGCGTGCCTTCCTGCGTCACCAGCACACAGGAGCCGGCGACTTCGGTGTCGTGCTGCGACAGGAACAGCGCCGACGGATTGGCCACGCCCTTCAACCCCTTGTCGGTCATCGCGAACACGCCCAGCTCGTTGACCGCGCCATAACGGTTCTTGAACGCGCGGATCAGGCGGAAGCTGGAATGCGTGTCACCTTCGAAATACAACACGGTATCGACCATGTGTTAAAGCACCCGCGGCCCGGCAAGCGTGCCCTCCTTGGTGACATGACCGACAAACACGATGGTGGTGCCACTCGCCTTGGCCAGCCGCGTCAGTTGCGCCGCGCATTCGCGCACCTGCGCCACCGACCCCGGCGCCGAAGTCAGCGCATCCGAATACAGCGTCTGG
>JAKFUJ010000329.1 GCA_021732805.1 Betaproteobacteria bacterium
GCGCGAGCGCGTGGGGAGCGAAGCGACCAAGCGCACACGCGTGCAAATCTTTGATTTTATGAGGGTTGAAAAATCGATCATGCCAAGTTGAAGCGATGTTCTGGAGTTTTTCAACACCCTGCTAACCGTATCGCTGCACACATCACAGGGGCTCGCCGCTGCCGGATGCCACAACACTCCAGCCTTGATTATAAAAATCAATAAAAACAATGGCTTACAGAACTCTCTTGGAACGGCTTTGATAATGACTGCGAATGAGATCGTCAATACTTGCTGAATCATTCCGCCAATCCGCAACAACCTGCAAGCCGACCTGTCATGCGGCAATGACTGCCCTGAACAAATCCGCAATCATCATCAATTCAATGCAATAACAACGCAGCACGATACAACCGCTAACAACTTGGGAGGGACGCCCCTGCTCCGCTGCTGTAAAATCCGTTTTTTTCGCGGAAACCCCATGGAAGCCGAACGCATCAACGCCATTGAAAATCGCCTGCACGATCTGGAACAACGTGCGGGGGCGTTGCGGAGGTATCTTTGACTACGAGACCAAAACCCGCCGTCTCGAAGAACTGGTCAAACTGAGCGAAGACCCCGCGCTGTGGAGTGATGCAGCGCGCGCGCAGGAGGTCGGTCGCGAACGCAAAATCCTCGAAGGCATCGTTGTCACCCTGCGCGATCTCGACCGCGACCTGCGCGACGCGCAGGAACTGTTTGAGATGGCGCGCGGCGAACAGGATGACAGCACTCTCGTCTCTGTCGAGCAGGATGCTGCAAAACTCTCCGGCATCGTCGAGGACATGGAATTCCGGCGCATGTTCGCCAACCCGATGGACCCGAGCAACTGTTTTCTCGACATCCAGTCGGGGTCCGGCGGCACCGAAGCGCAGGACTGGGCCTCGATCCTCGAACGCATGTACCTGCGTTACTGTGAGCAGAAAAAATTCCGTGTCGAAGTGCTGGAGGAATCCGAAGGAGACGTCGCCGGCATCAAGAGCGCGTCGCTGAAAATCACCGGCGACTATGCCTTTGGCCACCTGCGCACTGAAACCGGCGTGCACCGGCTGGTACGCAAATCGCCGTTCGACTCCAACAACCGCCGCCACACTTCATTCGCCAGCGTGTTTGTCTATCCGGAAGTCGATGACTCGATCGAGATCGACATCAATCCGGCGGACCTGCGCGTCGACACCTACCGCGCATCCGGCGCCGGCGGCCAGCACATCAACAAGACCGACTCTGCGGTACGCATCACCCACATCCCCTCCGGCATCGTCGTGCAGTGCCAGAGCGACCGCTCGCAGCACCGCAACCGCGCCGAAGCCAATGCGATGCTGAAATCAAAACTTTACGAACTGGAACTGCGCAAAAGAAACGAGCAGAAACAGGCCATGGAGGATTCCAAGACCGACATCGGCTGGGGTCACCAGATCCGCTCCTACGTGCTCGACCAGTCGCGCATCAAGGATCTGCGCACCAACGTCGAAATCGGCAATACCCAGGGCGTGCTCGACGGCGACCTCGACCCTTTCATTACCGCCAGCCTCAAATCAGGCCTCTAGGACTCCATCATGGAAAACCCGAACATCACGCCGCCCGTTGATACCAACCGCATCATTGAGGAACGCCGTGCGAAACTGGCAGAAATGCGGGGGGAAGGCGTTGCCTTCCCCAACGATTTCTCGCGATTGCATCTTGCTGAAGTGCTCGCAGCGGAGCACGAAAACAAGGATGCCAAGGAACTCGTCGAGAAAATCATCGCAGTCAGTGTTGCCGGCAGGATCATGCTCAAGCGCGTCATGGGCAAAGCCTGTTTCGCGACCATCCAGGACATGAGCGGGCGCATCCAGCTCTACGTGTCGGTGGACGACGTAGGCGCCAAAACGCTTGAAGCATTCAAACACTACGATATCGGGGATATTGTCGGCGCACAGGGCGGATTATTCAAAACACAAAAAGGTGAACTGACGGTACGGGTCAGCACCATTCGCCTGCTGACCAAGTCGCTGCGTCCGCTGCCCGAAAAGTTCCACGGCCTGACCGATCAGGAAATAAAATACCGCCAGCGTTACGTTGATCTGATCATGAACGAGGACACGCGGCTGGTGTTCGTGCAGCGCGCCCGTATTATCCAGGCCATCCGTGATTTTCTGATTAACCGACGCTATTACGAAGCTGAAACGCCGATGATGCAGCCGATTCCCGGCGGCGCCTCGGCCCGTCCCTTCGTCACCCATCACAACGCGCTGGACATGCAGCTCTACCTGCGTATCGCACCCGAGCTGTATCTGAAACGACTGGTGGTCGGCGGCTTCGAAAAGGTGTTCGAAATCAACCGCAATTTCCGCAATGAAGGCATGTCAACCCGGCACAATCCGGAGTTCACGATGCTTGAGTTCTATGCAGCCTATACCAATCACCAGTACCTGATGGAATTCGTGGAGCAAATTCTTCGCAAGGCCGCACAGGCGGCAAACGGCACAGAACAGATTACCTATCAGGGCCGCCCGCTCGACCTGTCCAAACCCTTCGCCCGGCTGACCATTGTTGATGCCATCAAGAAATACCGACCGGATATCGGTGATGACGTGCTCAATGACCGCGCAAGCATCATCGCCAAACTCAATGAAATGAAAATACCGTTCCATGAAAAAGACGGCTTGGGCGGCCTGCAGTTGACGCTGTTTGAAAACACCGTCGAATCGGAGCTGTGGGATCCGACCTACATCATCGACTATCCGGCGGAGGTTTCGCCACTTGCCCGGCGCAGTGACAAAAATCCGGAGATCACCGAACGCTTCGAACTGTTCATTTGCGGCCGCGAAATCGCCAACGGCTTCTCCGAGTTGAATGATCCGGAAGACCAGGCCGAACGTTTCATGGAACAGGTGCGGCAAAAGGACGCCGGCGACCATGAAGCCATGCATTACGATGCCGATTACATCCGCGCGCTGGAATACGGCCTGCCGCCCTGCGGCGGCGCCGGCATCGGCATCGACCGCGTGGTGATGATGCTGACCGACAGTCCGTCGATCCGTGATGTGATTCTGTTCCCGCAGATGCGCCCGGAATAAGCCCTGCACCGCAACAGGAGGAGTTGCAGTGGATTCATCAGTACCGCTCTGGCAGCCAAATCAGCAACAGATCGCATCCGCCAATATCACGGCGTTCATGCGCCATGCCGAAAAAACCGGCAGCCCGCAGCTCGCGGATTATGCCGCGCTGTATCAATGGTCGCTGGCGCACCCCGCGGATTTCTGGAGCGCCGTCTGGGATTACTGCGATGTCAAAGCCGGGCACCGTGGCACGCGGGCGCTGGAACATGCGGACCGCATGCCGGGCGCACGCTGGTTCCCGGACGCAAAACTCAACTACGCTGAAAACCTGCTGCGCGCCGCGAAGCAAGTCCCCTTGGTGGGCGCCGCGAAGCAAGTCCCCTTGGAGGGACGTGACGACGAAGACGATGCAATCGTGTTCTGGGGCGAAAATCAGATCAAGAGCAGGATCAGCCACCGTGAACTGCGTGATGAAGTCTCACGCTTGGCACAGGCCTTGCGTGCCGCCGGCATCCAGCCCGGCGACCGCATCGCCGGTTACATGCCCAACCTGCCGGGCACCGTCATCGCCATGCTCGCGGCGACCAGTATCGGCGCGGTTTGGTCGTCGTGCTCGCCGGACTTCGGTGTGCAGGGTGTCGTCGACCGTTTAGGCCAGATAGCTCCGCGTATTCTGTTTGCCGCCGATGGTTATTTCTACAACCGCCATACCATCGACAACCTGCCCAGGCTGCGCGACATCATGGCGCAGTTGC
>JAKFUJ010000175.1 GCA_021732805.1 Betaproteobacteria bacterium
TATTTTCATCAACAACCTGCTGCCGATGCCTTATTACCTCGCATCGGGCATCCCGTGGCTGCAGGGTCTGCTGTCACCACTGGCCGGCATCGCCCGTTTGAGCAATGACGTGTATTTCCAGATCGGTCTGGTCACATTGCTCGGCCTTGCCGCAAAAAACGCGATCCTGATCGTCGAATTCGCCGTCATGAAAAAAAGCGAAGGTCTGTCCACGTCGGCGGCGGCGCTCGAAGCCGCAAGACTGCGTTTCCGCCCGATCCTGATGACCTCGCTGGCATTCATTCTTGGCGTGGTACCGCTGGTCATTTCCAGCGGCGCCGGCGCCGGCGCACGTCACTCCGCAGGCACCGGTGTCATGGGCGGCATGCTCGCTGCAACCTTTCTTGCGATTTTCTTCATTCCGTGGTTCTACAAGCTGATTGTCGATCGCAAACTTTCGGATAACCGCTCCACCGAAGAAATCGAAAGCGAAGTGGCACATCACCGCGAGCAGGCGACACGCTCGATCCACACTGCACGTCATGCCCCGCCCAGCAAGGAGGCCGGCAATGAATAAACCGATGCACAAACCATCAGCGATTTCCTGGCTCGTCACCATCGCCCTGCTCGGGGGATGCACGATAGGCCCGGCGTACGAGCGACCGGCGGCCGAATTGCCGGAAGCCTGGAACGCGGCGCCGGCACAGGGGCAAAAGTTCTCCGGCGAACGCTGGTGGACCCTCTATGGCGATGCCACGATCGACCGGTTGATCACTGAAGCGCTGGCCGGCAATCAGGATCTGGCGCTGGCCACCGCGCGGCTGGACGAAGCGCGGGCAATCGCCAGAATTGCCGATGCCGAACAGGCGCCGTCAGTTGACGCTGCGTTCCAGCGCGACCGTACACGGCGCTCAAACAGCACCGCGACGCAGTTCCCGGGGCCGTTGGAAAACAACAATTACCGGGCGCAACTGAACGTTTCTTATGAACTGGATCTGTGGGGGCGTCTGCGCAACAGCACAAAAGCGGCAAGGGCCGAACTACTGGCCACCACTGCGGCACGCGAGACCGTACGCATTGCACTGACAACGCAGGTAGTGCAGTCGTACTACGCGCTGCGCGCATTTGATGCGCAGATTACCGCAACGCGCAGATCACTCGGATTGCGCGGTGACGATCTGCGTCTGCAGCGCGTCCGCGCCGACGCCGGTTTGATCAACGACTTCGCTCTGCGCCAGCTGGAAGCAGAGGTTGCCGCAGCACAGGCACAACTGCCGGCGCTGGAACGCCGCCGCACCGGCGAGGAACTGGCGCTGGGGGTATTGCTGGGACGCAGTCCGCGTGCACTGTTCGACGACGCAATGATTCTCGAAGCCGATCAGGCACAGCCGGTGGTTCCGGTCGTGCCCTCGGATCTGCCTTCGGCGCTGTTGCTGCGCCGACCCGACATTGTCACCGCCGAGCAACAATTGATTGCAGCCAATGCGCGTATCGGCGTCGCCCGCGCATCACTGTTCCCGCGCATCGGACTCAGCGGTTACCTCGGCAGCGAAAGTGCCGCGCTGTCAGACCTTTTTTCAGGCCCGGCGCGCATCTGGCAGCTTGGATTTGCGCTGGCACAACCAATATTCCAGGGCGGTCGCCTGTTAGGCGAGATCGAAGTGGTGCAGGCGCGTGAACGCCAGGCAGTGGCGCAGTACCAGAAAACCCTGCAAACGGCATTCCGCGAAACCCGCGATGCGCTGGTAGCGCAGACCAAGGCACGGGAGGTGTTTGATGCTGAAACCGCGCGCGCCGCGGCGCTGACCGAATCGCTGCGCCTTGCGCGTATCCGCTACGACAACGGGCTGACCAGTCAACTCGAAGTACTGGATGCCGAACGCAACCTGCTCAACGCCGAACTCAATCGCGCCGATGCGTTGCGCGTGCAGCGTGCGGCAATCGCCGATGTCATCAAGGCGCTGGGCGGCGGATGGGAGGGACTGCAGCCATGAGTGCGGAGTGATGAATGATGAGCGGAACGTCAAACCCAAAGGTGGGGTTCGCTCATCATTCATCATTCCTCGCTCATCACTGTGTTTTTATCACTCCTCGCTCATCACTGGATTTTCATCACTGGGTTTTCATCCCCACGTCGTTCACCAGTTTGACGTAACGCCGGTATTCCTCGTTCATCAACTTGTCAAAGGCTGCGGGACCGGAACCGATCGCAGCCTCCGCGCCCTGCCGTGCGAAGACATCCTTGATGCGCTGCTGGACGATAACCTGCTGCACATCCGCGGCCAGTTGCGCGGCGATTTTTTTCGGCATTTTTGCCGGCCCGACAATGCCGAACCAGCCGTCCGACTGCGCTGCCGGCAGGCCCTCTTCGACAATCGAAGGAATGTTGGGAAATGCCGGATTGCGTTTGACTGAAGTCACTGCCAGCGCGCGCAGACGGCCGTCGCGCACCACCGGCGCTGCGGTCGGCACCGTCAGCAAGGTGTAATGCACGCGACCGGACGCAGTCTCACCAAACAGGTCAGGCACCAGCTTGAACGGCACATGGGTCGTTTTGACGCCCGCCGCCTGATTGAAGATCTCGGCAGCGATATGCGCCAGCGTGCCCACACCCACGGTGGCAAAGTTGTATTTCGCCGGATCCTTTTGCAGCAGCGCGACGAACTCCCTGACATTTTTCGCCGGCAGGCCCGGTGTCACCGCAAGAATGTTCGGAATCGATGCGACCTCGGTCACCATCGTGAAATCCTGCAACGGATGATAGGGCGGCTCCTTCTGCAGCAAGGCCGCCACAGTGTGCGGCGGCGCGATCATGGCGTAGGTATAACCATCGGCGCTGGCCTTGGCGACAATCCCGCTGCCGATCAGTCCGCCCGCGCCGGGACGGTTATCGACCACCAGCTGCTGGCCGTATTTTTCCGCCAGCACTGCGCCAACCGTGCGCGCCAGAAAATCGCTGGCCGTGCCCGGCGGCAGCGGCACCACCATGCGCACCGGGCGCTCGGGAAATGCCAGGGCCATGACGGCGCTCGATAAAAAAAACGACGCCAGTGCCAAAACCCATCTCAATATAAATTTCATGCGATTCCTCTCTCCTGCAACTCGGGCCTATGCCCTGTTGATTGTTATTGGATGAAACCAGCGCCGCACGTCTTTGGCGCTGGGTCATGGTAAGCGGTCACTCAAGTTCGCACAATGCGGACAAAAGCGCATTGCATGCCGACAGCCAGAGGATTACAGTATGCGGCAGGCAGCGTCCGTCATACTAAAATAATATAATAAAATCAATTAGTTACCGAATCCGCCGACCGAAACCGATTACTGGAGACCCTGATGAAGATTGATCGCATCCACCACCTCAACATCCGCTGCGCTGTCAGTGATCTCGAGCGGATCGAGAAGTTTTACGGTGAAGTCATCGGCCTGCATAAAGGTCCGCGCCCGAATTTTCCCAATCCCGGTATCTGGCTTTATCTGGACAATCATCCGCTGGTGCATGTCAGCGCGCGCTGCGCTGAAGGCTTCCTTCAGGAAAAACACCACGGCAGCATCGATCACATCGCGTTCGATACCCATGGCGCCGCGGAATTCCAGGCGAAACTGGATCGCATGAACATCAAATACGAACAGCAGAATGTGGCCAACGCCGGCTACCAGATTTTCATGCGCGATCCGGTAGGCACCATGCTCGAGTTCAATTTTCCGAACAGCGAAGCGCCGGACGTGGTCGCATCCGGCACCCTCGCCCCGCGCCAGACCGCAACCGCGGCCTGAGTTTCCGCAACCCGGTCTGCCTTACATGGCAGGCCGGCCCCAGCTGCC
>JAKFUJ010000005.1 GCA_021732805.1 Betaproteobacteria bacterium
CATAGGAGCGTGCTGCGGCTGCGGACTGTTTATGGTTGTCCGGCAGCAGGCCTTTGGCCATGGACATCGGCAGATAGGGGATGCCGGTTTTTTCGACCAGGGCGCGGATGTCGGCGTCGGCCTGGGCGTAGGCGGCGCCTTTGCCGAGGATGATCAGCGGGCGCTTGGCGCCCTTCAGCAGATCGAGGGCGCGTTTCACGGCATCGGGCGCCGGAATCTGCCGCGGCGCCGGATCGATGACCTTGATCAGCGAGGCCTTGCCGACGGCGGCGTCCATGCTTTGCGCAAACAGCTTGGCCGGCAGGTCGAGATAGACGCCGCCCGGGCGTCCGGAGACCGCGGCGCGGATGGCGCGTGCGATGCCGATGCCGATGTCTTCGGCGTTGAGTACGCGGAAAGCGGCTTTGCACAGCGGCTTGGCGATAGCCAGCTGGTCCATCTCTTCATAGTCGCCCTGTTGCAGGTCGACGATCTCGCGCTCGCTGGAGCCGCTGATCAGGATCATCGGGAAGCAGTTGGTGGTGGCGTTGGTCAGTGCATTGAGGCCGTTTAAAAAACCGGGTGCGGACACTGTCAGGCAGATGCCGGGTTTTTGTGTCATGAAGCCGGCAATGGCTGCGGCATGGCCGGCGTTCTGCTCGTGGCGGAACGAAATCATGCGCATGCCCGCGGCCTGGGCCTTGCGGGTCAAGTCGGTGATCGGGATGCCGGGCAAACCGAAAATGGTGTCGATGCCGTTGAGCTTGAGGGCATCGATGACCAGATGAAAGCCGTCGATCTGTTCTGGTGATTGCGTGTCGGTTGTCATGTTGTGATGTCTCGCGTTCCTGCCGTTTATGGGCAAGTGTCGTTGCAGTGAAAATTTGCCGTGCGTGGATAAAGAGAAAGAGCCAGAGGTTCGGATTTTCCCGGTTCACGGCAGGTCGGTGCCACCTGGATTGGATTGCTCCGCTGTTGATTTCGTGGCTGTTTTTATCCGCCCCCTATCATAGGGGGCGGCAGGCCGTGCACTCTTGACCCCGGTCAATTTTGCGGTGTGACGCCCTGATTTCCCTTCGATTTCGCGGGGTATTGCGATGCACCAAAGGCCTGAGCTTAATCCATGTGCGATGCAATCAGATCTTGCCGCGTCGTTTGAGGCGGCTCAGTGTTTCCGGTGACAGGTTCAGATATGAAGCCAGTTCCTTTTTCGGCAACCGTTCGGCGAGCTCGGTATGTTTGCGCATGAAGCGCTGCACTCGTCCCGGCGCATTGAGCAGATGCAGCGTGATGGTATGTGCCATGACTTCGCTCATCAGCTTCATTACTTCCAACTCGAATTCGCTCTTTATTTTGATATGCCTTTCGAGGAAAGCAGCCCATTGCAGCATCGACAGCTTGGCGGCGCGTACTCGCGTGACTGCACGTATCGAATACGGCATCGGCGTTTTCAGGCGCCATGCGGCATAGCTGGTGTCGATGTCGCTTTCGGCGGCAAAACGCAGAATCATTTCCTTGCCCTGGGCATTGGAAACCGTCCGCTTCAGAATGCCGTCGATTATGAAATACTGCTCCATGGCGTGGGTGCCCTGGAGTTCCAGCGTTTCACCCTTGGCATAGTCGGTAATTTCGAGCAAAGACTCGAATTCGTTCCACTGCGCCACGCCGAGGTTTTGCAAAACCATGTTTTGCCGCAATTGCAAACGGATGATTTTCGACTGAGGATGCAGCGTGAGCTGGGTCATGGGGGCCGGTTTGAGCTTGAAACCGAAAGCAGGTAATTGAATCTTATAACTATTTTTTATTCAAAGTAAACGATAACAATGGAATCTTGACTCCGGTCAAGGCCGGCGGGATGGCCTTGACCTATAGTGGCGCCACGCTATGTACAATCAGAAAAAATGCGGGCGGCTTGCAGCCGTTCTGGGCGCATCGCAGCAGTAACTGTGCTAACTGTGGATTGCGCCGAATGCAACATGCGGCCAGTTTTTCATCTGCCGCAGAACTTTTGGAGATCAGCATGGAAGCTTTGAAGGGGGTACGGATACTGGACATGACCCACGTGCAGGCGGGTCCGACCTGTTCGCAATTACTGGCGTGGATGGGCGCCGACGTGATCAAGTTCGAGCCGCCGCAGGGCGATGCGACACGCGGCCAGTTGCGTGACGTTCCGAACGCGGACAGCCTGTATTTCACCATGCTCAACTGCAACAAGCGGTCGATCACGGTCAACATGAAATCGGCCGACGGCAAGACGGTATTCGTCGACCTGTTGAAGAAATGCGACATCATCATGGAGAACTTCGGTCCCGGCGTACTGGATCGTTTTGGATTCACCTGGGAAAAAATCCGCGAGATCAATCCGAAAATCGTCATGGGTTCGATCAAGGGCTTTGGTTCGTCCGGCCCGTATTCGGACTTCAAAGCCTATGAGAACGTGGCGCAGGCGATGGGCGGTTCGATGAGTACCACCGGCGTCCCTGACGGCCCGCCGTTTGTGACCGGCGCCCAGATCGGTGATTCGGGCACCGGCCTGCATCTGGCGATCGGCTTGCTGGCGGCGCTGCACCAGGCCAACCGCACCGGCAAGGGTCAGTATGTCGAAGTGGCGATGATGGATGGCGTGATGAACCTGTGCCGTGTCAAGTGGCGCGACCACCAGCGGCTGACCCGGCAGTCACTGGCCGAGTATTCGGTGCCGACATACCAGAACATGGGCGAAGTGCCGCGCGCCGGCAACGATTCCGGCGGCGGCCAGCTCGGCAACGCGATTCATTGCAAGCCGCACGGCGCCAACGACTGGCTATACATCGTGGTGCAGGAGGCAGTGTGGGATGCGCTGGCCAAACGCATCGGGCCCGATCTGGGCATGTCCGATCTGGCCGCGGACCTGCAATTCGCAACCATCGCCGAGCGCCGCAAGAACCAGCAACTGATGTGGACGCTGATCACCAAGTTCGCGGAGAAGTACACCAAGCGCGAATTCATGGCCATCCTCAATCCGCTGGATGTGCCGTGCGGACCGATCATGTCGACCGAAGATCTGGCCAACGACGAACATGTGCGCGGCCGCGACATGTATGTCGAACTCGACCACCCGCAGCGCGGCAAATGGTACAACGTCGGCATGCCGATCAAGCTGTCGGAATCGCCGGCAATGATCAAGCGTTCGCCGCTGCTTGGTGAGCACACCGATGAAGTGCTGAAGGAAGTGCTGGGTTACGGTGATGAGCAGATCGGCAAACTGAGAACTGCTGGCGCGTTCAGCGCCCCGCCGAAGAAAAAATAGCGCCTGAGGGCACTGCAAAGGATCAAACATGAAAATCGCAATTATTGGGCAGCAGGATTTTGGCAAGGAAGTGCTGGAGTCGTTCCTCGCGCGCAAGGATGAAGTGGCCGGCGTATTTTGTGCCCCGGAGAAACCGGGCGCCAAAGCCGATCCGCTGCGCACTGCCGCTGAAGCGCATGGCCTGAAGGTGTTCCAGTTCCCTTCATTGCGGGTGCCGGAAGCGCACGATGCACTGAAATCACTGAACGTCGACATCGGCGTGATGGCTTATGTGCTGCAGTTTGCGCCGGATACGTTTGTGCATTTACCGCGCCTCGGCATGATCCAGTACCACCCTTCGCTGCTGCCGTTGTACCGCGGCCCGTCGTCGATCAACTGGCCGATCATTCGCGTCGACAGCAAAACCGGATTGACCATCTTCCGTCCGAACGAAGGGCTCGACGAAGGTCCGGTGATTCTGCAGAAAACCTGCGACATCGGTCCCGATGAAACCATCGGCGAGCTTTATTTCAACAAGCT
>JAKFUJ010000291.1 GCA_021732805.1 Betaproteobacteria bacterium
TTACATCGTTGGTTATACGCCCGGCGGGGTGGCCGACATGTTGGCGCGTGCGGTTGGCCAGAAACTGACAGCGGCCTGGGGCCAGCAGGTCATCGTTGATAACCGGCCCGGCGCCGGCGCCAATATCGGCACGGAACTCGGCGCGAAAGCGCCGCCCGACGGCTACACGCTGTTCATGCCGACTGTTGCCAATGTTATCAATCCGACGTTGTATCCGAAGCTCGGTTACGACATGTTGAAGGATTTCGTTTACATCACCAATTTTGCCAAGGTGCCGGGCATCGTGGTTGTGCATCCTTCGCTGCCGGCAAAAAACGCCAAAGACCTGATCGCCATCGCCAAAGCCAATCCGGATTTGTTGCGCTACGGGTCAGCCGGCATCGGCAGCCCGCATCATCTGGCCGGTGAAATTTTCAAGACCATGGCCGGCGTGAAAATGGTGCATGTGCCGTACAAAGGCGCAACGCCGGCGATCACCGACATCATCGCCGGACATATCGAGGTGTATTTCGGTGCAATGGTTTCGACATTGCCCCATGCGCGCAGCGGCCGTCTGCGCCCGCTGGCGGTGACCAGCATCAAACGTGCGCCGGCCGCAAAGGATGTGCCGACGCTGGATGAGCAGGGCTTGAAAGGTTTTGAGACAGGCTCATGGTTTGGAATGGCGGTGCCGACCGGAACCTCGCGCGATATCGTCATGAAACTGCACGCCGAATCGACCAAGGCGTTGCAGGCGCCTGATTTGCGCGACCGGATGATTGCGGAAGGCGCGGAGTTTGTCGGTGATACGCCCGAGCAATACACCGCTTTCATCAAGACCGAGCTGGTGAAGTGGGGCAAGGCGGTCAGGGCCTCCGGCGCGAAAGTGGAATGAGCGTGATGGAATCGCTGCCAGAGCCGCGCACAATCACGGCGCCGGCAAATCCGCTGCTCGTTGCAGCGGTTCAAACTTCAGACAGCGCCCTGGCCGGTACGCTTGCTGCAGCGCTGGAAAACAATGACGATGCACTCATTCGTGCGGCGCTGCATGGCGGCCCGCCGGCGATTGTGCGCCGCGTCTGGCAGGTGCTTGTCGACGCCGTTGATGGCGGCGGTGACGGCATCGGATTGCGACTGTTTGCGATACCGGTGCTGATCGTGGCCGGCGCCCGCGCGCCGTTCACGCTGCAGGGGGTGGTTCCCGAAATCGATAAAATCACGGCGCTGCTGCAGCAGCACGGCGCTGTCGGCGCCACGCGTAATTTCGGACTGGGCAATGCGCTGTGCGATTTCGCCGCGCTGGATGGTTTGTCGCCATGCCTGTTGTGGCGCGCTGCACACCATCCGTCCGAGCGTGCGATCGCTGATGCATTGACGCCTGCGCCAGTGGTCGTGGATCGCGGGCGTGAACAGGTGCATCTGCGTTTTCTGGCCGGCGCCGGCGTCACGCCGCAGCACTTGCCTTCATTTCTGGAGTCGGCATCCAATATCGGCACCTGGGGCATGCCGTTGACCCGCGAGTTGACGCGGCAACTGGCGCAACCGGGGCTGGAGGTGCTGCCGATGCCGCGCCCGCCGGTTTCACTGGCCAAGGCAGCCTGGCTCGGACGCTGCGCGCAACTTGATGCAGCGTTGAACCTGTTTTTGAGCAACAACGTGCGGCGTTTCCGCATGAGTGTCGGTGATCCGGAGGCCGTGCTGTCGGCGCATGCGCTGGAATGCGGGGCCGGTGAATTGCGTCTCAGCCTGAGTTCGCCGTTCGACGAATCGATGCTGGAGGGTTTTTGCTGGCCTTTGCATCCGCTGGATGAAGTTGACGAAGTCACGCGGATTTTTACCGGGGCGCTGACCGACTTCCGGGTGTCGAATGTGCTGCTGCATGCCGCAGTGATGCCGCACCATATTGCCGGCGGCTCGCTGTTTGTCGGACAGCATGTCTTGAAGATGCTGTCCGCAGCGCAGCACTGAATGTCGTCTGCTGATCCGTCTTGATTCAATTCTCAAAAAAACTGCTGTGTCTGCTGCTTTGCGGATTTTCCTGTGTGGCCGGGGCTGCGCAGCCTTATGTGACGGATGACGCGGCTATACTCGACGAAGGTGCGTGTCAGTTCGAAATCGGCCGGCAGGTCAATCGAGGCAGTCACGAGTTGTGGTTGCTGCCGGCGTGCAATTTCACCGGCAATGTCGAGCTGACGCTGGGGCAAAGTCGCGTCAACGAAACCGGCAGCACACGAAATCTGTACGTATTGCAGGCCAAGGGCCTGTTCACCGGTGACAAGGATGCAGCGCAGTCGTGGGGATGGGTCGCAGGGCTGCTGGGACGACCGGGCGCAACCGGGGATCAACGAGCGGTCAGTGATGTTTATGCCTCCCTGCTGCACACCCGCACATTGATCCAGGACAGGTTGTCCATCAGCGCCAACCTGGGTACGCGTGCCGACCGCAATGAACGCATCAATGCCACGACCTGGGGTGTAATCGCGGAAATCAATCTTGCAAGTCGCCTGCTCTTTATCGCTGAAACCTTTGGCGATGATCGGAACCATGCTTTGCATCAGGCCGGGTTACGGGTGGTGCTGGTGCCACGGCGCATGGAGCTCGACGTCAGTCGTGGCGCAGAAAACGGATCGCGCTCCGGCACACGCTGGTGGACCATCGGTTTGCGCTTTAACCAAGAGGGGTTGTTCTGAAAGCAATTGATACATTGAGCGGCACGACGCCTTATGCCGCGCTGAATCCGGAAACCCTGCTGGATGCCGTCGAATCCTGTGGTCTGCGCTGTGATGGCCGTCTGCAGGGACTGAACAGCTACGAAAATCGCGTCTATCAAATCTGGCTCGACGATGGTTCCGCGGTCGTTGCCAAGTTCTATCGTCCGCAGCGCTGGAGTGCTGCGGCGATACAGGAAGAACACGATTTCGCGCTGGAGCTTGCGGCGCGGGAAATTCCGGTGGTGGCGCCGCTGCTACTCAATGGCCGTACGCGGCATGAGCATGCCGGTTTCCAGTTTGCGGTGTATCCACGGCGCGGCGGCAGGACGCCCGAATTCGAGGATCCCGAGACGCTGCAATGGCTGGGCCGTTTTATCGCACGCATCCATGCGGTAGGGGCGCTGACGCGGTTTGGGCACCGTCCGGCGCTGGATATCGAAGGTTTTGGATGGGAGCCTGTCGATTGCGTACTGGAGAGCGATTTTGTGCCGGATGATCTGCGCCCGGCGTACGAAAGCGTGGTGGAGGATGTGCTGGAACGCGTCGAACGACGCTGGGCTGCGGCCGGCAACATGCGCAGTCTGCGTTTGCACGGTGACTGCCACGCTGGAAATATCCTGTGGACTGATGCCGGGCCGCATTTTGTCGATCTCGATGATGCGCGCATGGGGCCCGCGGTGCAGGATCTGTGGATGTGTCTTTCCGGTGATCGCGCGTCTCAGCAGTTGCAACTGGCGGCGCTGCTTGAAGGGTATTGCGAGTTTCAGGATTTTGATCCGGCGCAACTGATGCTGATTGAAGCATTGCGTACCTTGCGCATCGTGCATTACGCCGGATGGCTGGCGCGGCGCTGGGATGATCCGGCATTTCCCGCGAGTTTTCCGTTTTTCAACACCCAGCGCTACTGGCAGGATCATGTGCTGGCCTTGCGCGAGCAGGCCGCGGCACTGGATGAGCCGCCGTTGCAGTGGCGGCGCTGAAGTACCGGGAGCTGAGTTTCGCGCAGTAACAACCCGTGCGCGGAACTGCCTGGCCCCGCATACCGCCGGCATAAACGGCCTGCGCTCGCATCAGCGGGCGTGAGGTGCG
>JAKFUJ010000113.1 GCA_021732805.1 Betaproteobacteria bacterium
CTGTTGCTTCGCTGATTTGACCATCCGGAAATCATCGCAGTTTCGAGCCCTCGGGGGAATACCCGTTTTCCCTCTGAGAAAACTCGATTTACCCCCTCAATTCACCCACACGTTTCCGTGAAGACCCAATATAACAAACCCCGGCCTGATTGATGACTGTAGTTGCACAACACACGACCGCTGCACTGAGTGCCATGCTCGACGATGCACGCAGACGTACACTGGCGCTGGTCGATGGTTTGTCAGGGGAACAGTGGCTGGGACCAAAACTGGAAATCGTCAACCCGCCTTTGTGGGAAATCGGCCATCTTGGCTGGTTTCAGGAGTACTGGTGTCTGCGCCGCGACCACAACGGTGTGCTGCCGGGAAGCCTGCTGCCGCACGCGGACGCGCTTTATGATTCGGCGAAAGTGGCGCATCACCTGCGCTGGGACCTGCCTTTACCCGATGTCGGGCACACGCTGCGCTACATGGCAGATGTCCGTGCCCAAGTGGATGAACGTCTGCTGCGTGATGCCGGAGATCCGGCGCTGCATTATTTTGCGCAACTCTGTGCATGGCATGAGGCGATGCATGCCGAGGCGTTTACTTATACGCGACAGACACTGGCTTATCCGGAGCTCGCCGCAGCCATGGCTGACAGGGCGACGGGGGGCTGTGACGGTGATGCGGAGATTGCCGGCGGACGGTTTCAAATGGGCGCAGTGGACGACGGCGCATTTGTTTTCGACAATGAAAAATGGGCGCATGAGGTCGAGGTGCAACCGTTTCGCATGGCGCGAACCGCAGTGACCAATGCGCAGTTCGCCGAATTTGTGGATGCCGGCGGTTATAGCGAACAGCGATGGTGGGATCGCCAAGGCTGGGCGTGGCGTGTGAGTGCGGATGCGACGACGCCGCTATACTGGAAGCACTGCGACGGCGTCTGGATGCGACGGCATTTTGACGGTGAAGAAGCGCTGCCTGAAGATGAACCAGTCATTCATGTCAACTGGCATGAGGCCAGCGCCTGGTGCCGCTGGGCGGGGCGACGCCTGCCGACCGAGGCTGAATGGGAGTTTGCGGCGACGACAGTCCCCGATGCACCGGGAATCAAACGCCGTTATCCCTGGGGTGATGCGACACCGACCGCAGCAACCGCCAATCTTTACGGATCCAGCGGCCGTTGCGTCCCGGTCGGTGCCTTTGCCGCGGGTGACAGCGCCTGGGGTGTGCGCCAGATGATCGGCAATGTCTGGGAATGGACATCTGACTGGTTTCAGCCCTATCCGGGTTTTGTGCGCGACCCGTATGCCGAATATTCCGAACCTTGGTTCGGCAATCACAAGGCGCTGCGCGGCGGCTGTCATGCCACCAGCGCCGGACTGATCCGCAACACCTGGCGTAATTTCTACACGCCGGACCGGCGTGATGTCTTCGCCGGATTCCGCACCTGTGCCCTGTGAAATCGATCAGCTCAGCGGACAATCCGCGTTTTCGTGCGCTGCTGAAACTGGCGCAATCGTCGCGTGAGCGGCGCAATACCGGCTTGTCGCTGCTCGACGGCATCCATCTGGTTTCCGCTTATGCCGAACATGTCGGCGTTCCGGGGGAAATCCTGCTCAATCGCGATGCGGTCGGGAATCCCGAAGTAGCGCAGTTGCTTGCCCGTTTGAAAACAGAAAATGCGCTGGTGCTGTCAGATGCCCTGTTTCGCCAGTTGTCTTCGGTGGCCACGCCCACCGGCATCATTGGTGTGGTGCCGACACCACGCGTCGCCATTCCGCAGCAGCTGACAGGGGCTTGTGTGTGGCTGGAAGCCATCCAGGATCCGGGCAATGTCGGTTCGATCCTGCGTTCGGCGGCGGCGGCGGGCATTGCCACGGTCTGCCTGTCGCCGCATTCAGTGCATGCCTGGTCGCCGCGGGTGCTGCGCGCAGGCATGGGCGCACATTTTGCGCTGGATGTGATCGAGGGCGTTGATCTTGAAACGCTGGCGCCGCATTACGCGGGGCGCATCGTGATCACGGCGGTTAATGGCGGGACTCCGCTGTTTGCAGTGGATTTGACCGGCGATGTGGCGCTGGTGTTTGGCAACGAGGGCGCAGGCCTGTCGCCGGCGCTGGCGGCGCTGGCGCATGAAACCGTGCATATCCCGATGCCGGGTCGTGCTGAGTCGTTGAATGTCGGCGCTGCAGCGGCGGTGTGCCTGTTCGAGCGCGTACGGCAGTCGGGTTCCTGAAAAATGCAAATAATGACAAAAACATGCCTCTGGCGAGGCAGTCATGTTTTGGTAAATACCAACGTTCAGTAAATACGCCGCTCCAGCTTCGCTTCCTGCAATATGGTGGTCGCCAGTTCCTCGACCGATTTGCTGGTGGCATCGAGATAGGGAATGCCCTCCTGCCGCATCAGTGCCTCGGCTTCACGCACTTCGAATTCGCAGTTGGTCAGCGTGGCATATTTGCTGCCGGGGCGGCGTTCGTTGCGGATCTGTTGCAGACGGGCGGGGCGTATGGTCAGGCCGTACAGTCTGCTGCGCAGGGATTTGATCTGTGCCGGCAACTGCATGGTGCTGAAATCTTCCGGAATCAGCGGATAGTTGGCGGCGCGGATACCGAATTGCATGGCCAGATACAGGCAGGTTGGCGTCTTGCCGGAACGTGAAACGCCGATCAGGATGATGTCGGCTTCGGTCAGTTCGCGCTTGGATACCCCATCATCATGGGACAACGCATAGTTCACCGCTTCGATGCGGTGATGGTAATTCACGAAATCATCCGTACTGTGGGAGCGGCCGATGGCATGGGAGGCCTTGACGCCCAGTTCCCGTTCCAGGGGCGCGATGAAAATCTCAAAGGAATCAAGGAACAAGGCTTTCGCGGTTGCGACGATGCCGGCGATTTCGGTGTTCACCAGTGTGCTGATGACAATGGGGCGGATGCCGTCCGTGTCGCCGGTATCGTTGACCCGTTTGACGAAAGCGCGTGCTTTTTCGGCGGAATCGACAAATGGAACAGTGATTTCCTTGAGTCTCACGCCGTCGAACTGGGTCAGCAGGCTGTGGCCGAGCATTTCCGCAGTAATGCCGGTGCGATCGGAGACGAAAAAAGCGGTGCGTGAGGGATTCATGCTCGGAACCGGAGTGGGGATTCGGTAAAATATCCGCTTTTGACGCGGCTTACAATCAAGCGGCTTACATTCAAGGGAATTGGCATGAGCAGCAAGGAACTGGTGGTTGAACTCGGCGCGCTGCGCATGGATGACGTGGGTCGTGTCGGTGGTAAAAACGCCTCCCTCGGTGAAATGATCAGTCAATTGGCCGGCGCCGGCGTACGGGTTCCCGGTGGTTTTGCCACGACTTCCGACGCTTATCGCCTGTTTCTGGCGCAAAACGGACTGGCCGAAAAAATATCGGCTCGTCTTTCCGGCCTGAATACCGACGATGTCACTGCATTGACCGCCGCCGGTCGCGAGATTCGCGGCTGGATCGTCACCCAGACTTTCAGCGCTGAATTCCGCAAGGCGATCGAAACAGCCTACGAACGTCTGGTCAAGGATTCCAGTCCTGAAGTTTCCTTTGCCGTGCGCTCGTCGGCGACGGCTGAAGATTTGCCGGACGCCTCTTTTGCCGGCCAGCAGGAGACCTATCTCAATGTGCGCGGCCTCGACAATCTGCTCGATGCCATCCGCCAGGTGTTTGCCTCGCTCTACAACGACCTCGCCATTTCCTATCGCGTGCACAAAGGGTTTACCCACGACGAAGTCGCTTTGTCGGCGGCTGTAC
>JAKFUJ010000436.1 GCA_021732805.1 Betaproteobacteria bacterium
GGCGTGTCCGCGGTCGGCGGCACCTTCACCCGCGAAGTATTGGAGGAAATGGCGCGGCTCAACGAACGTCCCATCGTGTTTGCGCTGTCGAATCCGACTTCACAGGCAGAGTGTACTGCCGAGGAAGCCTATCGCTGGACCGGCGGCCGTGCGCTATTTGCCTGTGGCAGTCCGTTCGATCCGGTTGAGCTCAACGGCCAGACCTTTGTGCCGCGGCAGGGCAACAATTCGTATATTTTCCCGGGCATCGGCCTCGGCGCGATTGCGAGCAAGGCCAAAACCATCACCGACGACATGTTCATGAAGGCGGCGCATACGCTGGCGCACCTGGTCACGGAATCGGATCTGGCGCAGGGCAGCCTGTATCCAGCGCTGCCGCGCATCCGCGAGGTGTCAGCGCAGATTGCCGCCGCCATTGCGGGTGCTGCCCATGCCGGCAAATACGCCGGACGGCAGAAGCCGCCGGACTTGCTGGCGGACATCGAAGCGCAGATGTTTGATCCGCGCGCCTGACCGCACCGGCTGATGCACAAAAACCGGCTGAACCTTTTACGGTTCAGCCGGTTTTGATTGTTAGGCGCGGATTACGAACCCTGGACAATCGCCAGGTTGTTTTCCACGGCTTTCACGCCGTCCACTGCAGCGGCCAGGCGGGTGGCCTTGTCGCGGTTGGCATCGGAAACCGTGGTGCCGAACAGGCTGACCACGCCTTTTTCAGTGACGACATCAATGCCCGTGGAATGCAGGCCGGGCTCGGCGATCAGCGCCGATTTCACCTTGGCGGTGATTGCGGCGTCAGCGAGGTTTTCGCCGGTCTTCGCGGTTTTTTTACTGGGCGCGGATTTGGCTTCGGCTATTTTTTGTTCGGTATTTTCCGTCATCTGCGATATCTGTTCACCGGTCTTGTCGACGCCGCGATCAATGTCCTGGCTCATTTTTTCCGGGGATGTCTGCCGGTCGCAGGCGGCGAGGCCCAGTACTAATGCGCCGGCGGTAGTGATGGTCAGGGTTTTGCGGAATCGATTTGCAGATTGGCTGTTCATGTGACCTCCATGTTGTTGATGGATGTGAGTTGATGGCCCCTGACGGGTTCAGGCGTTGTCCGCATTCATTTCAGGCCGAAGCGGGCCTTGGTATCCGCCACGCAACGGCTTTTGGCCTCGCCTGAATAGGAGTCGCAACGCTCAACGGCAGCCTCATAGTCGGCTTCGCGTGTCACCTCGGCGACGTTTTCACGCGAAGCCTTTGATGTTTCGCTGGCTTTGCGGTCGGCGTCAGCCTGGGCCTTGCTCCGGGTCAATGCCGCGCGAGCTTCCTTGACGCAGACATCCTTGGCATTGCCGGCCATGTCGTCGCATTTTTCGACGGCGACTTCATGGATGGCTTCCGCCTTGGCGATGCGCATTTCGTGACGCGCTTTTGCGGTGTAATTTGCACGGCGTGCATCGAGCTCGGCTTTGGCCACTTTCTCGGCGCCCTTGGTCCGGGCCACGCAGATGTCCTCGGCATTGCCGGAAAGTTTGTCGCATTTCTGCAGCGATGCCTGCAACTGCGAGCCGATTCTTTCTTTCTGGCTGTCATAATCACCGCTGCTCATCGCATGGGCGGCGACCGGCAGTCCGAGCGCGACGGCAATTGCCGCGCCAATCAGTTTGCTGGTCATTTTTGATCTCCTCGTGGTTTGTGTATGGCGTCAGCGCCCAAGCAGCCCGGCGTTTTCGCGGGCGATGCGACGGCTTGTCTCGTCAAAAACCTTGTCATTACGCTTTTCCCAGGCGCGGACCTGCTGCCCGGCCTCGTCTTTGGCAATGCCATAGGACTCCTGGATCTGGCCGAGCAAACGGTCGCGCCGTCCGTCAATGATGTTCAGGTGATCATCGGTCAGACGGCCCCAGTGTTCCTTGACTTTGCCTTTGGCCTGTTTCCAGTTGCCTTCAATGCGATCCCAGTTCATGTGTTTCTCCTTGGTTGTTGATCAAGGCTGCGACTGCGCCGGCTTGTCGGACAACTGGTGCACAGAGCGGGCCAGCTTTTAAATAATCTTTTAAAAACAATTATTTATATTAATTCATAGTGTTTTGGGCGACCTTGAATCTGTTGCTGTCTGGGGACAGCAAAACCAGCTTATGGGCCATGGCCCAAGGGCGGGCTCTGTCGTTACAGAACGACAAATTCGTGGAGGCGTGGAATATGCCGAGCGGGCTTTGCCGGACAAAGGCGAAAAAAAACCGGGATGCAGTGCATCCCGGTTGATTGAAGCAGTAATCAGTGATTACGCTGCCGCAAGCAGTTCCCTCAAGACATATGGAAGAATGCCGCCGTGTTTCAGGTAATCGACTTCGATGCCGGTGTCGATGCGCAGCGTCAGCGTTACGCGCTGGGTGCTGCCGTCGGCGCGGGTGATCACCATGGTCACATCCTGCAGCGGTTTGACGTTGCCGCCGTTGATGCCTTCGATGGTGAAGGACTCGGTGCCGTCGATTTTCAGCGACTGCACGCTGTCGCCCGGTTTGAACTGCAGCGGCAGCACGCCCATGCCGATCAGGTTGGCGCGATGGATACGCTCGAAGCTTTTGACGATCACTGCGCGCACGCCGAGCAGCAATATGCCTTTGGCTGCCCAGTCGCGTGAGGAACCCATGCCGAAGTCGTCGCCGCCGAAAATCACCAGCGGCGTTTTTTTAGCGCGATAGATTTCCGAGGCTTCGAAAATCGTCATTTGTTCGCCGCCGGGCTGCACTTTGGTGATCGGGCCTTCGCTGCCCGGCGCGACCGCATTGCGCAGACGCACGTTGGCGAAAGTGCCGCGCACCATCAATTCGTGGTTGCAGCGGCGCACGCCGAAGTGACCCCATTCCGCGGGCGGGGTGCCGTAGGGCTCGAGCCATTTGCCGGCCGGTGTGCCCGGTTTGATCTTGGTTGACGGACTGATGTGGTCGGTGGTGATCGAGTCGCCGAGGATCGCCAGTGCGCGTGCGCCTTTGATGTCGTTTACCTTGTCCAGCGTACGGGTGACGCCGTCGAAGAACGGCGGTTCCTTGATGAAGGTGGACTTGGCATCCCACTCATAGACCGCGCCCTTGATCGTGGGGATGGCTTCCCACAGCTTCTTGTTGCCGGACATGTCGCCGTACTCGCGCCGGAAGTTATCCGCGTTGGATGCGAACTTGAGCAATGCGGCAACTTCGGCGTCGGTGGGCCACAGGTCTTTCAGATAGACTGGTTTGCCTTCCTTGTCCTTGCCCAGCGGATCCTTGGTCAGGTCGGTGCGCACGGTGCCGGCCAGTGCGTAGGCGACGACCAGCGCCGGACTGGCGAGGTAGTTCGCGCGCAGGTTGGCGTGTACCCGGGCTTCAAAGTTGCGGTTGCCTGACAGCACGGCACAGGTCACCAGGTCTTTCGACACCACGGCTTCCTCGATCCTGGCATCCAGCGGGCCGGCAGCGCCCATGCAGGTGGTGCAGCCGTAGGCGACGACGCCGAAACCGAGCTTTTCCAGGGAGGGCAGCAGGTCCGCATCACGCAGATAGGCGGTGACGACCTTGGAGCCGGGTGCCAGTGAAGTCTTGATGCGCGGGTGCGGCATCAGACCTTTGTCGAGGGCGCGCTTGGCCAGCAGTCCGGCGGCGATCAGCAGCGCCGGATTGGAGGTGTTGGTGCAGGAGGTGATGGAAGCAATCAACACGTCGCCGTGGCCGACATCAAAATCGTGGCCCGTCGCTTCGCGCCGCTTGAGATCGGTGGCA
>JAKFUJ010000199.1 GCA_021732805.1 Betaproteobacteria bacterium
GTTCCTCACTGCCTTCGCCGAATCGGGTGCGTGCGGCCAGATCGCCCTTGCGTATGCGGTCGGCGACATCGAGCAGCGTGCGCACCCGGCGCAGCACCAGAACCTCGGCGCCATACCACGCGCCGGCAGTCAGCAAAATGCTGATCAACAGCACGCCGATAGCCGTGCGCTGCAGGGCGCGATCGGCATCGGCGAAAATGAAATGTGAGGGCGTGCTCACCAGAACGCGTATCGGCGTCATGCCGTCGGGATTCATGCCGACGTTTTCCGCAGTGTAAAGACGCGCCACGCCCCGCAAATCCGCCGTGGTGAACGAGGCATTCCCGGCCGCAGCCATCATCCTGATGACGTCGGGGTTCGGATATTTTTCACCGGGGCGCACACCGATCTCCGGATATTGCGCGATCACTGTATCGTTGCGGTCAAGGATGGTTACTTCCCGCCCCTGGGTACGATGCGTGTCTTCACGGCGGGAAGCGCCCTGCTCGATGAATGTAGAAATATTCAGCCCGGCGAATACGACCGCTCGCACACGTTTTTGCTGATCCAGTATGGGGTAGGCGAAGTTGACGACATCCAATCCGGTGAGGCGGCCGATCTGATACTCCCCGACGGTAAACTTGCCGCTCTGCGCCGCCATGCTGAAATAGTAGCGGTCCTTGACATTGATCGACTCGCTGCTTTTGCCGATCCGCGAACTGCAAAACACGTTGCCGTCGGGCAGGATCAGGCCCATGGTCCGGTACAGCCCGGCGTCGTCGGGCAGCAGGCGCTTGAAATACCGGTGACAGCTCTCGCGATCGGACAGCAGATTGTCGACCTGCCCGCCTATCGCGAACAGCAGTTGGTGCACGCTTTCGATGATCAGTTCAGGACGCTTGGCAGTCAGTTCGGCAATCAGCCGCAACTCCAGGCGCTCGCTGCGTTCGGCCGCGTCACGCTGCGCCAGGCCGACATAGAGCGACAACGCCAGTACGGGAAGCGCCAGTGCCAGGACCAGCAGTGCAATACGGGCGCGGGCGCTGAGGTTCTTCAAGTTGACCTGGACTTTGCTCTTGTGAGACCGAGGATGCAGGGGAGCACCCATATGGGCTTGAATAATTCTTGCGGCGCTTTTATAGCATAAATCAGTGTGGATCGAGCGGTGTACGCCGGGAAAAACCCAGCATTTGCTCCAGATAGGCGCTGTGTGCGAACAAGGCTTCTTCGCCGCGCGGCTTGCCGACGACCTGCAGACCGATCGGCAATCCGCCCTGCGTAAATCCACCGGGCATGGCCATCACCGGGCACGCGGTCATCGTCAACGCACAGGTCAGCACCAGCCAGCCCATGTAACCGTCGAAAGCGACGCCGTCCCAGCTTTGCGGATAACGCCAGTCAACATTGAACGGCGGACACAAGGTCGCCGGGCAGATCAGCGCATCGTACTGTTCAAAAAATGCCGCGGCGCGACGAATGATTTCACCTTGCGCGATTTCGGCGGCAACCACATCCGTCAATTGCAGTGCGAGACCAAATTCGGCGTTCTCCACCACTTCCGGTTTCAGTACTTCGCGATATTGTTTGAGTAACGGCGCGACGCGGGCGATATATACCGCACCACGCAAGGTCAGAAAATGTTTTCCGGCGTCGGCAAGGTCAGGATGCACATATTCGACTTCGACGCCGTCTGCCGCGAGTTTTTTTGCAACTGCATCCAGCGCGGCGCGTATTTCGCGATCGACCACCGGCGCGATGCCGAGATCGGCGCTGACCGCGACACGCAACGGCTTCTGCGCACGCGCCGCGGCCTGCGCAAAGGACGGCAACGGTGCACGCGGCGATAGCGGATCGCGCGCATCGAATCCGGCTTCGGCATCGAACATCAATGCCACATCGCCGACGGTGCGCGCCATCGGGCCTTCGACCGACAGCGGATTGAACGGCTGCTTCTGGATGCGCGCGACCATGCCCGGACTGGGGCGCAGGCCGCTGACCGAACAGAACGCCGCCGGCGTGCGGATGCTGCCGCCGAAATCGTTGCCGGTGGCCAGCCACGCCTGTCCCGCCGCCAGCGCCGCTGCGCTGCCACCCGAGGAACCGCTGGCGCTCATGCGCGTGTCCCAGGGATTGCGCGTCGCGCCGAACACGTCGTTGAAAGTATTGCCGCCGGCGGCGAACTCCGGCAAATTGGTTTTGCCGATGACGATGGCGCCATGGGCTTCGAGCCGGCGCACCACCGGGTCAGAAGCCGGCGCGATGCGATGTTCATGCACCCGTGAACCGGAGGTGCAGCGCACACCTTCAACATCGGTGTTGTCCTTGACCGCGATCGGCAGACCGTGCAGAAAAGCTCCTGGAATATCCGTGCGTTTCTGTGCCATCAGGCGCCGCGCATGCGCCCTTGCCCGATCAAAACACAGCGTCACCATGGCGTTGATTTTGGGATTGGTTTCGGCAATGCGCGCCTCTGCGGCATCAATCAATTCCAGCGGTGATACTTCGCCGCTTTTCAGCCGCGCCACCGCTTCCGCGGCAGTCCATTTTATGAATTCATGCATCGCCACCCTTCCCGTGTCAGCGCGCGTATTGGTCTCGCAGTATAGCGGTCGGAATCACCGTGAACGTGATAGGCTTTCACCCCCCGCACCACCCAAAACAAAACCACGCAGGAACGCATCCCCATGACGGCCAAATCCGCCACCCGCCCGCTGCTGCAGACCGGCGCGCAGATTCTTGTTGATTCGCTGATCACCCACGGCGCCAATACCGCCTTCGGCGTACCCGGCGAATCGTACCTCGCAGTACTCGATGCCATGCACGACGTCGAAGACAAATTCAAATTCATTATCTGCCGTCAGGAAGGCGGCGCGGCGAACATGGCCGATGCCTACGGCAAACTCACCGGCGAGCCCGGTCTCTGCTTTGTCACGCGCGGTCCGGGCGCCACCAATGCCTCCATCGGCGTGCACACCGCATTCCAGGATTCAACGCCGCTGATCCTGTTCATCGGCCAGATCCACAGCCGTTATACCGAGCGCGAATCCTTCCAGGAAATCGACTACCGGCGCATGTTTGGACCAATGGCGAAATGGGTGGCACAGATCGACCATGCCGACCGCGTGCAGGAAATGGTCAGCCATGCCTACCACCTGGCCACCTCCGGCCGCCCGGGTCCGGTAGTGCTGGCGCTGCCGGAGGACATGCAGGACGAGGAAGTCGAAGTGAAAAAAATCGCGCGCTACCAGCGCGTCGCCGCACATCCGGGCGATGCCGACATGCACAAGCTGCGCGGCTTGCTGTCGAAGGCGAAAAAACCCCTGGTCATTCTTGGACAGGCCGGCTGGAACAAAAAAGGCTGCGAGGATTTTCTGGCATTTGCCACCGCCTACGACCTGCCGGTGGCATGCTCGTACCGCGCGCAGGACATGATCGACAACCGCGACCGTCACTATGTCGGCGACGTGGCTGTGGGCCTGAACCCCGCGCTGGCCAAACGCATCAGCGAATCCGACCTGCTGATCGCCATCGGCTCGCGGCTCGGCGAGTGGACCACGGTCAATTACACGATGTTCGATATCCCGCGCCCGAAGCAGCCCTTTGTCCACATCTATCCCGGCGCAGAGGAACTGGGCCGCGTGTACCAGGCCGATCTGCTGATCAACGCCGGCATGCCGGAATTCTCCGCTGCTGCGAGGAAACTCCCGCCGCTGAAACCCGTCTGGAGCGAATGGACCAGGGCTG
>JAKFUJ010000133.1 GCA_021732805.1 Betaproteobacteria bacterium
ATCCAATAGTGCGGGCTGGCCGATATGGAATTGTGATCGACACTGGCAATCAGTTTGCGGCTGGCAATCCCCGGCGCAAAGCGGGCGAGCAGGCGTTCCGTGCTGTCGTGGGGAATCACCAGGTCATGCTCCGCCATCAGCACCAGCGTCGGCGCGCGGATCTGCGGCGCATGGCGCCAGGATTCGTACTTGTCCTGCAACAGCCAGTTCACCGGCACCCACGGATAATGTTGCGCGGCGATGGCTTCAAGGCTGTCATAAGGCGTCACCAGTGCCAGCGCGGCAACGGGCCGCAGGCTGGCGAGACGAACCGCCACGCCGCTGCCGAGACTGCGCCCGATGACCAGCACGCGGTCATGCGTTGCGCGCACTTTGTCGAACAGCGCCAGCGCATCCGCGTGCAGTGCCTCCTCGGATGGGCTGCCCGAGCTGCCACCGTAGCCGCGGTAGTGCAGCAGATACAACGCATGCGTCGGAAATATTTCGGCGAAATCCGCGAGGTTAGCCGCCACATCTTCCGCATTGCCGCCGAAATAAAGCAGGGCATCACGCCCCGGACGGCGCAGGACGGCCAGCTTCAGTTCGGCATCGGCGACGCGCAGCGTGTCGGTGTTGGCGACCGTGCGCACGGTCTGCAGCGGCGGAAAATAGATCATGCTGCGCTGGCTGACGTAAAGCCATGCACACAGTGCCAGGTAAGCAATGCCGGCAATGCTCAACATGCGCACCAGTGGACGCATAAAAATATCAATTAAATCAATTAGTTACGTATTTACCCGCGCTTGAAGGCCAGGCACCCGTCTGGTACGCGGGTCGAGTGTCGCGCATCGGTCAGCCTCTGGCTACCAGGCCGCCTGCAATGCTGCCATCAGCGTGTCGCGTTCGCGCAGGAATTCGCGCTTGGGATCGGCGTTGAAATTTTTGAGGGAGTTTTCGAGGACGGTCGGCAGGCTGTCACGCGGAATGTCGAGTTCGCGCAATCTGATGGGCATGCCGGCCTGTGCGAAACACTGTTCGACCGCTTCAGCCGCGCGCTCATGCGCGGGACGCTGATCGGTAATTTCGAATGCCTGCGCAATCAGCGCCATCGCCTCGGGATCACGCGCGCCGAAATGACGGATCACCGTGGCGGTCAACGCGGAATTGGCTTCACCCTGCCCGACATGGCCGTGCAGATTGAACAGCGCGGTGGCCAGTGCGTAAGTCACGCGTGCAGGCCAGTGTTTTTCAGTCAACGCGCCGCCGTCATCGGCATCGCGGTTCTGCAGAAAGGCCGCCGCGCACATTTCAACACGGGCGCCCGCATCCAGTGGATCGCTCATGCGTGCGAGTGCGCCGCGCGCAAGCCGGAAAGCCTGCAGCCGGTCGCCTTCGGACAGCGGCGCCATGTGCGGCGCGCCGAGGTTCATCAGTGAACGCCAGAACACCGATGTTCCCGTGGTGCGCGCCAGTGACACCGGCGCGGTCAGCAGCGCTTCTTCATCCCAGAACAGCGCAACCGGCCGTGTCTTGGGATCAAAAAACTCCATGCGATTCGGGCGTGCCGGGTCCTTGACCGCCGAACCCGCGCGGTTTTGCGCGGTGGTCGCCGCGGTCAGCACATTGATGATCGGCAATTTGGGTGCGAGCAGCTTGGGACTGATCGCCGGCGCATTGTCCGGATACTGTGTGATCAGTTGATCGACCGGTGCTTTTTCAGCGAGCAACACCGCAACCACGCGCGTGCCCTGGAGTACGCTGCCGGCGCCGACACCGATCAGCAGGTCGGCATTCACAGCACGCGCTGCGGCAGCGGCGGCCTGCACCGAGGTCAGCGTGGTGTCTTTTTCGATCCCGTCATAACGGCCGGCATAGGCCGGACCGAGGATTTTGGCGATGCGATCGACCAGTTTGGTCTTGCGTGACACGCTGCGGCCGCACACCACGAAAGCACGCTGCGATTGATGGCGCTTCAGTTCCGCCGGCAGGTTTTCCAGTGCATCCCTCCCGCTGTACAGTCGCAACGGATAACCGGTGGCACGGAACTGATGCTGGTAAGCCATCGTTGGAATCAGCGACGCGCGGCTTTAAAGCGTTCAAAGGTCGCCAGGGCCGCCAGCGGATGGCCGGCATTGGCCATTTCGTCGTACACCGGCACACCCAGCGCCACCGCCTTGTCGCGGAACTCGCGCTTGCGCGCTTCCAGTGAAGGGTCGCCGTCGGAGCGCAGCACCAGGATGAAATGCGACTGGTCCGGATATTTTTGCTGCACGCGCATCGCGGCGGCGACCAGGTTGTCCAGCACTTCGGGCTTGGTGCGACCAACGAAAGCCGACAGGTTCAGGTGCATCACCAGCGCTTCGGGTTTGCCCTGGCTGTAGATGATGTCGAGAATTTTTTCGGCAACCCGTCCGTCGTCCTGCTGCAGCGTGCCTACCGGGCAGTCCACCGGATTGGTGATGCTGGTGCCCGGCGGCAGTTTGAGTTCGGCCAGCGCATCAATCACATGCTGGTCGAAGGGGGTGACGTCGAGATCAAGTCGTGAGTAATAGTCGGTGGCCAGCACGCTGGTGCCGCCGCCGTTGCCGAACAACACGACTTTTTGCGTTGGCCGCTGCGGGCGCGGCGTCAGTGTCTGGAAAATCAACAGGGTGTCGATAAAGTTGTCCAGCGTATCGACCAGCATGCAGCCGGTCTGCCGCGCCAGCGCCACCCACACGCGGTCATCGCCGGCCAGCGAACCGGTATGCGAAGCGGCTGCCGCCAAGCCCTGCTGTGTGCGTCCACCTTTGAGAATCACCACCGGCTTGGATGCCTTGGCGTTGCGCAGGATGTCGAACAACCGACGGCCATCCTTGGCGGTTTCGATGTACAGACCGATGACCCTGGTCTGCGCATCGGCGATGTAAAACTCCAGCAGGTCAGACGGCGTGACATCGGCACAATTGCCGACGGTCACCAGTCCGGAAAACTTGAGTCCGCGCGACAGCCCGCGACGAATGATGTCGGTGCCCAGACCGCCGCTTTGCGACACAATGCCCACCGGGCCGATTTCCTTGGGACCGATTTCAGTAAACGTCACATGACCGCGCGGCGTGTAGATGCCCAGGCAGTTGGGGCCGAGCAGACGCATGCCGCCGGCGCGCGCCGCATCGGCCAGTTCGGCCTGCAGGTTTTTGCCTGCCTCGACTTCACCAAAACCACTGGACACCACCTGTGCAAAACGCACATGACCCTTGGCCGCGGACAGCATCGCCGGAATCTGCGCGCCCGATACGGCGATGTAGGCGTAGTCCACCGGCTTCGGCGTATCGGCCAGGGTTTTATAGGCCGTCAGGCCGTCAATTTCGCTGGCCGCTGGGTGGATCGGATAAATGTCGCCGGTAAAGCCGAATTCGCGGATGCGGCGGATGAACACATTGGGCAAGGCATTGCCCTTGGTCGAGGCGCCGACCACGGCCACGGTTTTCGGTGCGAACAGCGGGGTGAATTCTTCGAGAACTGTCATGCTCATTTTCTTTTCAGCCCAAGATGAATCTGGCGTCGACGGCGACGGCTGCGGTATCGGATACGATCAGCGGATTGATGTCGGCCTCACTGATGTCTGACGCATGCTGCATCAGCAATCCACCATCACCACCCACTTTGAGCAACACGTCGATGATGGCGGCTATGGATGCCGGCTTGGTGCCACGCGCCCCCTTGAGTAT
>JAKFUJ010000140.1 GCA_021732805.1 Betaproteobacteria bacterium
CGGGTCAACGCCAGCATCGCGATCATTTACTGATCTTGCCCCGCGTCGCTCCAAGCCCTTGATTCAGGGACGAGTTCCGGTATAATCCGCTGCACTCGCGCGGCTTCATGCCGCGCTTGAATTTTTAAAACACCTTCCTTGCCGCACCGCGCTCGCATCGCGGGCGGCCCAACAGCCCACAAGGAGACCATAAATGCGACATTACGAGATCGTTTTGATCGTCCATCCGGACCAAAGCGAGCAGGTCCCGGCGATGCTGGAGCGCTATCGCCAGATGATCACCACCCAGAAAGGCGCGATCCACCGCCTTGAAGACTGGGGCCGGCGCCAGCTGACTTATCCGATCCAGAAAATGCACAAGGCGCATTACGTGCTCATGAACATCGAGTGCGGCAATGAAACCCTGCTTGAGCTGGAACACGCCTTCAAATTCAATGATGCCGTCCTGCGCCATCTGACTGTCAGCATGGACGAGGCCGTTACCGGGCCGTCGCCGATGATGCGTGAAGAAAAATCGCGTCCGGTCAGTACCGGTGAGGATGCAGCCAAGCCGGCACCTGCACCTGCACCTGTGGCAACGGAGAGTGCAGCTTAAGCAGGCGGCAATCAGTGAACCGGAATACGGTCAGGTTGAGTGCAACTCTGGCCGCGGTTGATCCAGTGCGCCACACACCCGCCGGACTGCCTGTTGTTGATTTCACGCTGGCCCATGCCTCTGAACAAACCGAGGCCGGAAACCGGAGAACACTGGAATTCGACATGACGGCAAAAGCCACGGGAGACCTGGCGACCCGAATTGCGCAGATGCGCCAGGGCAGTCAGGTTGAAGTGCAGGGATTTCTGAATCGCAAGCACCGCATGAGCAGGCAATTGGTCCTGCATGTTACGAAACTGGAGTTATTGAAAATTTCATGAACAATGACAAAAACATGCCTCTGCAAGGCTGTCATGTTTTTGGATAACATCAATAAGTTAGAAAAGGAAACGATATGCCTAGATTGGGCGGAAGTGGCGGTAAAGGGAAATTCAAGGGTAAGGGCAAGGGCAAGGACGTCCGCAAAAAAGGCAATGCCCTGTTTCGTCGCCGCAAGTTCTGTCGCTTCACTGCTGAAGGCATCAAGCAGGTGGACTACAAGGACATCAACATCCTGAAGGATTTCATCAACGAAAACGGCAGGATCATCCCGGCCCGGATCACGGGCACCAAGGCGCATTACCAGCGCCAGTTGTCGATTGCGGTCAAACGCGCGCGCTTTCTCGCGCTGCTGCCGTACACCGACCTGCACTGAGAGGCCAGACATGCAAGTCATACTGCTTGAAAAAGTAACGAACCTGGGCACGCTGGGCGATGTCGTCCGCGTCAAGGACGGCTATGCCCGCAATTTCCTGATCCCGCAG
Organism: Betaproteobacteria bacterium; assembly: GCA_021732805.1. GTDB lineage: Bacteria > Pseudomonadota > Gammaproteobacteria > Burkholderiales > SG8-41. The sequence goes on from JAKFUJ010000140.1 coordinate 1,399, forward strand.
GGCAAGGCCAAGCGCGCGACCACCGTCAACATGGCGGAGTTCGAGAAGCGCCGCGCCGAACTCGAAAAGGCGCAGGCTGAAATCCTCGCGCAAGCACAGGAAAAATCGGCCAAGCTGGACGGCCTGATGGTGCAGATTACCCAGAAAGCCGGCGTCGACGGCAAGCTGTTCGGCTCGGTGACCAACTCCGATATTTCCGAAGCGCTGAAAAAATCGGGATTTGATGTGCCCAAGGCGTCGATCCGCATGCCTGAAGGTCCGCTGAAGACCATCGGCGATTTCCCGCTCAAGCTCGCGCTGCATGCCGATGTGGTGGTCACGATCACCGTGTCAGTGCTTGGAGAGGCGGCGTAGTTAGTCACTGAATACAAAGCAACTTTTGCAGTATTGAAAAAGGGCTGGCGACAGCCCTTTTTTTTCTGTAGATTGAATTGATGAGTGGTGAACGCCCGTTTGCCACATCTTGAATTATCGTTATAAATCAATACCTTATAATACAAAGCAACGATGGTCCAACTCGTCACCCCGATGGTCAAGGATGCGCAACTGGATGCCATGCGCACGCCGCCGCATTCCGTCGAAGCGGAGCAATCGGTGCTCGGCGGATTGCTGCTCGATAACGCGGCGTGGGACCGCATTGCTGACGTGGTTAACGAAGCCGATTTCTATCGCGCCGATCACCGCACGATTTTCCAGCATATCGCGCAGCTGATTGAGCACAACAAACCCGCAGATGCGTTGACGGTTGCCGAAATCCTTGAGCGCAGCGGCAAACTCGCCGACGTCGGCGGGCAGGCCTACATCGGTTCGCTGGCGCTGAATACGCCGAGTGCGGCCAACATACGGCGCTACGGCGAGATCGTCCGTGAACGCGCAATACTGCGCAATCTCGCTGCTGTCGGCACTGCGATTGCCGATTCAGCTTACACACCGACCGGCAAGGACGCGCTGCTGCTGATCGATGAGGCCGAAGCCAAAGTGTTCCAGATTGCCGAGTCCGGCGCCAGGACCAAACAGGGCTTCATCAAAATCGATCCGCTGCTCACCGAGACAGTTGAACGCATCGACATGCTCTACAGCCGTGAAAACAAGAGTGACGTCATCGGGCTGTCGACGGGTTATGTGGATCTGGACCGCTACACCTCTGGCCTGCAACCGGGTGAGCTGATCGTCATCGCCGGTCGGCCATCGATGGGCAAGACCGCGCTGGCGATGAACATGGTGGAGAGTGCGGCGCTGGACAGCAAAAAAGCCGTCGCTGTATTCAGTATGGAAATGTCGGGACCGCAGCTGGCGATGCGGATGATCGGTTCAGTGGGACGTGTCGACCAGCATCTGCTGCGCACCGGCACGTTCAAGGAAGACGACTGGCCGCGGCTGGTCGATGCGGTCGGCAAGCTTAACGATACGCAGATCTTTATCGACGACACTGCCGGTCTGAATGCGCTGGAAGTGCGTTCGCGGGCGCGGCGCCTGCATCGGCAATGCGGCGGACTGTCGCTGATCGTGGTCGACTACCTGCAACTGATGTCAGGTACATCCTCCGGCGGACGTGAGGAAAACCGTGCCACCGAAATCGCCGAGATTTCGCGTTCCCTGAAAGGCATTGCCAAGGAACTCAAGCTGCCGGTGATCGCGCTGTCGCAGTTGAATCGCAGCGTTGACTCGCGCCAGGACAAACGACCGATGATGTCGGATTTGCGCGAATCCGGCGCCATCGAGCAGGATGCCGACGTCATCCTGTTCATCTACCGTGATGAAGTCTACAACCAGGATACGCCGCGCAAGGGCATCGCCGAGATCATCATCGCCAAGCAGCGTAACGGTCCCGTCGGCAAGGTTGACCTGACCTTCCTCGGCCGGCATACCCGCTTTGAAAATTACGCCGGCGGCGACAGTTCGTTCTAAGGCTTAAGTTGCCCCCGGATTTCGCTCTGCTCCATCCGGGCTACGGTTCTCCGGGTTTTTACTCCGCATTCATCACCCATCATTCCGCGCTGAGATTTAAAGCGCTTCTGCTGCATGATCGGCCAGCCGCGAACGTTCACCGCGCATCAGTGTGACGTGCCCGCCGTGCGGCCAGCCCTTCATCCGGTCCACCACATACGTCAGACCTGAACTGCCTTAGGTCAGGTACGGCGTGTCAATCTGCGAAATGTTGCCGAGGCAGATGACCTTGGTGCCGGGCCCGGCGCGGGTGATCAGGGTTTTCATCTGTTTCGGCGTCAGATTCTGCGCCTCGTCGATCACCAGGAACTTGTTGAGGAAAGTGCGGCCGCGC
>JAKFUJ010000151.1 GCA_021732805.1 Betaproteobacteria bacterium
CTCGAAGACGATGCGCGGAAAGTAGCCGCGGAAGAAGAGATTTGAAACCGTGAAGTTGTGAAGAAGTGAAGGGGTGAATATGGTACTGCCCACCCTGCCCCCTCCTTCACTCCTTCACTCCTTCACTCCTTCACAGCCTCCAATGAAATTCACCGTCGTCATCCCTGCCCGCTACGCGTCCTCGCGCTTCCCCGGCAAGCCGCTGGCTGACATCGGCGGCAAGCCGATGGTGGTGCGTGTCGCCGAACGCGCCGTCAAAAGCGGTGCGTCACAGGTCATCGTCGCCACCGACGACCAACGCATCGCTGCAGCGGTCGCAGCACATGGCTATCAGGCATTGATGACCCGTCGCGACCACGCCACCGGCACCGACCGCATTGCCGAGGTCGCCGTAAAACTGAAGCTCTCCGCCAGCGCCATCGTCGTCAACGTGCAGGGTGACGAGCCGCTGATCGCGCCGGCATTGATCCGGCGTGTTGCCGAAAGCCTCGTAACACACCGCGCAGCCGCCATCGCCACCGCCGCCTGCCGCATCCACGATGCACGTGACATGGCCAATCCGAACGTGGTTAAAGTAGTACTCGACGATCAGGGTTATGCGCTGTATTTCAGCCGCGCGCCGATTCCGTACGCGCGCGACGATTTTGCCGATGGCATCCGCAAGCTGCCCCCGGCCCTGCCTGCACTGCGCCATCTCGGCATTTACGCCTATCGCTGCAGCTTTCTGCGCGCCTATGCCCGGCTCAGACCGGCTGCCATCGAACGCGCGGAAGCGCTGGAGCAATTGCGGGCGCTGGCTCATGGTTACCGCATCAGCGTCGTCGTCAGCGCGGCTGCACCGCATCCCGGTGTCGATACGCCGGCGGATCTGCGCAAAGTGCGGCAATTGCTGCGCCGTTAAACACCGTCATGTCGCGATGAGTTGGCGCACCACTGCAGTGCGGCTATACTCTCGCTCCACTATCCGAACCCGCCACTCACTCCAACTCGGCATTATTCCATGCGCATACTGTTACTCGGATTGCCCGGCGCCGGCAAAGGCACGCAAGCCCAATTCCTGATCGGGCGCTACAAAATTCCGCAGATTTCCACCGGCGACATGCTGCGCGCGGCGATGAAAAGCAATTCGCCGCTGGGCAATGAAGCACGCGCGTACATGGATCGCGGCGCGCTGGTGCCGGATCCGCTGGTCATTGCCCTGGTCAAAGAACGCATTCAGGCCGCGGACTGCGCGGCCGGTTTCATCATGGACGGATTTCCGCGCACACTGCCGCAGGCTGAAGCGCTGCGTGACGCCGGAATCGATATTGATTTCGTGATCGAGATCGAAGTGGCCGATGACGAAATCCTCCGCCGCATGAGCGGCCGGCGGGTGCATCCCGGGTCAGGACGTTCCTATCATGTCGAATTCAATCCGCCGCGCGTCCCCGGCAAGGACGATGTCACCGGTGAGCCGCTGGTGCAGCGCCCGGACGACAACGAAGACACGGTGCGGGAGCGCATTGCAACCTATCATTCGCAGACCAAGCCGCTGATCAATTACTACCTGAGCTGGGGCATCACCGGAGACTCGCGCGCGCCGCGATACGTGAATATCTATGGTCGCGGCTCGGTCGAGCATATCCGTGAAAAAATTTTTGCGGCTATTGATACGCGCAAATCCTGATCATCGCAGCGCTCACTGCGTTTTATTTTATAATTCGTCGGCCGCCCGATTGATGCACTGCGGATCGCACGTGGTCGCGACCATCCGGTCGTGAATTTGCTGACTGCAGCGCGCGGTTTGCCGCGGAAATCGGTGGGATGCCGGGACGCAATCTGGCCCGATGCTTGCGCTCAAGCCGAAATAAAGGCACCCTAGCGCGGCCCCGGCTCCGCGCCAGCAAAATTTATTCAGTTAAAACAACAGTTTAGGAGTAATCATGACGAATGGTTTGATTTTTGCGCTGGTCTGCGCCATCGCCGCGCTCGTCTATGGCGTGGTGTCGATCCGCTGGATCGTCGCGCAGCCCGACGGCAATGACCGCATGCGTGAAATCGCCGCGGCAATTCAGGCCGGTGCGCAAGCCTACCTGAACCGCCAATACACCACCATCGCTATTGTCGGCGCGGTGCTGTTTGTGCTGATCTGGGTTGTACTGGGCGGCACTACCGCTGTCGCGTTCGCGGTCGGCGCCGTGTTGTCGGGGCTCGCCGGTTACATCGGCATGAACGTGTCGGTGCGCGCCAACGTGCGCACCGCTGAAGCTGCCCGCCGCGGCATCAACCCCGCTCTGGACATCGCCTTCCGCGGCGGCGCCATCACCGGCATGCTGGTGGTCGGCTTGGGACTGCTCGGCACCGTGCTGTTTTTCTGGTACCTGACCTCCACCGCCGGCGACGGCGCCAGGATGAGCGACGTCATCAAACCGCTGATCGGCCTCGCCTTCGGTTCTTCGCTAATTTCGATTTTTGCGCGTCTGGGCGGCGGCATTTTCACCAAGGGCGCCGACGTCGGCGCCGACCTGGTCGGTAAAGTCGAAGCCGGCATCCCTGAAGATGACCCGCGCAACCCGGCGGTGATCGCCGACAACGTCGGTGACAACGTCGGCGACTGCGCCGGCATGGCCGCCGACCTGTTTGAGACCTACGCCGTAACCATCATCGCGACCATGGTGCTTGCCGCGCTGATGCTGCCCAAACCGGAAATCGTGCAGGGCGCGGTGATGTATCCGCTGATGCTCGGCGGTTTCGCCATCATCGCCTCCATCGTCGGTGCCTTCTTCGTCAAGACTTCCGACGGCAAGAACATCATGGGCGCGCTGTATCGCGGCCTGATCGTCGCCGGCGTGCTGGCGCTGATCGCGTTCTATCCGATTACCAGCTGGATGCTCGGCAATATCAGCGAGCATTACCCGAACCTGTCGGTCATGAAACTCTACGGCACCGCCGTCGTCGGTCTGGTGCTGACCGCGTTCCTGGTGTGGATCACCGAGTACTATACCGGCACCGAATATGCGCCGGTGCAGCACGTCGCCGCGGCTTCGACCACCGGCCACGGCACCAACATCATCGCCGGTCTTGGTGTGTCGATGCGTTCCACCGCATGGCCGGTGCTTGCAGTGTGTGCGGCAATCTACGTGTCGTACACGCTCGGCGGTCTCTATGGCATTGCGATTGCAGCAACCTCCATGCTGTCGATGGCCGGCATCATCGTTGCACTCGATGCCTACGGCCCGATCACCGACAACGCCGGCGGCATCGCCGAAATGTCGGATATGCCGAAAGAAGTGCGCGCCGTCACCGACCCGCTGGATGCCGTGGGCAACACCACCAAGGCGGTGACCAAGGGTTACGCCATCGGTTCCGCCGGCCTCGCCGCCCTGGTACTGTTCGCCGACTACACCCACAAGATCGAGGAAACCGGTCGTGTCATCACGTTTGACCTGTCGAATCCGGCAGTCATCATCGGTCTCTTTGTCGGCGGCATGATCCCCTACCTGTTTGGCGCGATGGCGATGGAAGCCGTGGGCCGCGCCGCGGGTTCGGTGGTGGTTGAAGTACGCCGCCAGTTCAAGGAAATCCCCGGCATCATGGAAGGCACCGCCAAGCCCGATTATTCGCGCGCGGTGGACATGCTGACCCGCGCTGCGATCAAGGAAATGATCGCGCCGTCACTGCTGCCGGTG
>JAKFUJ010000306.1 GCA_021732805.1 Betaproteobacteria bacterium
ATGCTTTGTTGTGCAACTCCGTTTTATAACGTTGAAAGTATGAATGTTAGAAAAAATTTTTTCCTTTATTACGTTGGCCAAGGAGCTTTTGCCGACCCCTCTTTCGCCAAACAGAACGGCATTCTGCCCCTCTTGAAATATGACCTCCATGAGCCGCTTAATTAAGTCATACCGACCCGCGAACAACTCCTGCTCATTGACCGGGGTATGGGGTGTAAAAAGATCGCTGGCCCGGTAATCCAAACTGCGCCATTCATCTTCCGTGGTTGGCTTTACAATTGGGTGCTGCAAAGTAAGCGGCTTTTGTTCCAAGGCGATCTCCTTAGGTGAGCGCCTATATTAACATATAAGAATTGTTAATTTGTAGGAAATCGTAGCGTCGAGGCCTAAAATATTATAAAAAAGCTTGCTAATGCTAGTTATCTCAAGCATAATGTTCACATTCAAGGGGTGAACATGAATCGACTAAGCATAGAAGACCGCGCCAGAATCCTCGGATGCCTCGTTGAAGGGAACAGTCTCCGGGCCACTACTCGGATGGTCGGATGTTCCATAAACACCGTCACAAAGCTGCTGGTGGACGTGGGAACAGCCTGCGGCATCTACCAGAACGAAGTGCTGAGGAACCTGCCGTGCAAGCGGATTCAGGTCGATGAAATCTGGTCGTTTTGCTACTCGAAGCAGAGGAATACATCATCCAGTGATCGCGCCCTTGGAAGGGGTGACGTTTATAGCTGGGTGGCGATTGATGCCGATACCAAGCTGGTTCCGTCATGGCTGGTCGGCACCCGTGATGCTGAATATGCTCACGCATTTATTGGCGATCTGGCTCAACGGCTCACCAACCGTATTCAACTCACCAGTGATGGTTATCAGGTTTATCTTCGTGCGGTAGACGCGGCTTTCGGGTCTGATATTGACTACAGCATGCTAGTGAAAATCTACGGGGCCGCCGAAGGGAACCAACAAGAGCGCCGCTATAGCCCCGGTCGTTGCGCTAGCATCATCACTGGAACTGTTACCGGCGATCCAGACCAAGCGCACGTTTCCACCAGCTTTGTAGAACGTCAAAACCTAACAATGCGAATGAGCATGAAAAGGTTCGCTCGGCTTTCAAACGGCTTTTCAAAGAAAATAGAGAATCACGCCAACGCGGTTGCGATGCACTACATGTATTACAACTTCGGGCGTATTCATAAAACATTGCGAGTCACACCCGCTATGGAGGCTGGCGTCGCAGATCATATCTGGAGTCTGAAAGAAATCGCCGAACTCGCAAATTGAATTCTTGAATTATCTTTTTGTGAGCAGTTCGTTTGTTTCGATGTATTTCTTGACGTAATCTTTTTCAATCAATTCTCTGATCGCGCTTGTAAGCAACGAGCGCACAACGGCGCTGCCGTTGACGCCCAAGATTTGGCGTTTCGCTAACAGCTCAATGAAAGCCACTTGTTCGACCGGAAGACGATATGTCTTCTGGACGGTTTTCTCTTTGTTTTCAGCCATAATATCAACATCTTACCATTCAAATGAATCCCAATTAAATCCCAATTGACATACACTTTAAGCGAGATTAAACTGCATCTCGTTGGTTGATGCATAATGTTCGACCAAGTAAAAAAAAGGGCGAACCTGAATTAACAGATTCGCCCCAAGTGGGCGCGCAAGGGGGGATTTGAACCCCCGACCCCCCGCTTACAAGGCGGGTGCTCTCTAGGGCTGATGGGCCTCCACTGAGCTACATGCGCCTTAACCAAACCCGCTTCGGCGGGTTTTTTTTTCTTGCCACCTGGACACACCCACTATATATAGTGGGTAGCTAAGTGACACCGACCAATTCTAGTGGGCGCGGGTTGAATCGGCAATAGGTTTTTGCTGCGGTACAGCAAAGACATGAGCGCGGCGGCGTGAGCGCACTTCTTTTATTGAAAAATCAAACTGTTACATTTCAAACTGAGACACTACCCAAGGTGGTCAAAGATTGACATAAGACGCGGACCCGGGGTCTAATATCAGGTTTCCCGAAGACCAATTTAGGACAGATCATGAAGCGCACCTATCAACCGTCAAAAACGCGTCGCGCGCGCACTCATGGCTTTCGTGCGCGCATGAAAACACGCGGTGGCCGCGCTGTCATCCGTGCGCGTCGCGCAAAAGGCCGGACCCGCCTCAGCGTTTGATCGAATCCGCGGTTTGCAACGATTGCGTCCGGTACGTCTGACCAAACCGGCGCAGTTTGAGGCCGTTCTTGCGAACGGTCGTCGTTCAGGCAGCAAGTGTTTTCTGGCGCGAGCCATTCCCAATGCCGGAGCAGGCCCCCGCCTCGGGCTGATTGTCGGCAAAAAAGCAGCCCCCCGGTCTGTTGACCGCAACCGGGTGAAGCGCCTGGTCAGAATCGTGCACCGTGAATTGGCGTCAGAGCTGGATGCGTTGGATGTCGTTGTCCAGCTCCGGGGTAGTCCCCGCAGCCGCGACAATCCGGCCTTGTTCAAGGAATTGCAGGAATTGCTGCGTGGCTTGCTCGATTCGGGCAAAAAATAGCCGCAGCGAACAGCAGAGACAAATAGCTTATGGATTCGCGACGACTGGTTCTTTTCTTTGTGTTCACCATGTCGGTGTTTCTGCTGTATGAATCCTGGCAGCGTGACCAACAGCATCTGGCAAAAACGGCTGCGCCCGCGACGGTGGCGCCAACCCCGACGCTCGCGCCGGGAGTGGTGACACCACCATCGGCGCCCGTTGTCGGTACTGTGCCCACACCGGGCAGCGGCTTGGCACAGAAGCCCTCTGCGCCTCCGGTTGCAGCGACATCAAACGGCGGACAGATCATCAAGGTTGAAACCGACCTTTATCGCGCCGAAATCAGCACCAGCGGTGGCGATCTGGTCCGTCTGGAACTGCTGAAACACGGCGGTACACTGGACCGGTCGAAAAACTTCGTGCTGTTCTCGCGTTCCAGTGATCATGTTTACATCGCGCAGTCCGGATTGATCGGCAATAACCTGCCGAACCACCAGACGCCGTACACAGCCCAGGCAACGGAATATAAATTGGCGGATGGCGCTGCTGGTCTGGAGATCCGGCTGGATGCCGGCGGCAGCATGAAGGCCGCGAAAACCTACCGCTTTAATCGCAACAGCTACGTCATCGATGTCGTGCATGAAGTGACCAATACCGGCGCTGCGCCGGTGGATGCGTATGCGTACTTCCAGCTGGTGCGGGATGCGATACCACCGGAAGGTGATTCGGCCATGGTGCCGACCTATACCGGTGTGGCGGTGTACACCGAGAAGGAAAAATTCCAGAAAGTTGCGTTTGGCGATATCGAGAAGGGCAAGGTGCCGTATCCGAAGAGCGGCAATGATGGCTGGATCGGCCTGCTTCAGCATTATTTCCTGGGTGCGTGGCTGCCCAAAAACGGCACACCGCGGGAGTTTTATACGCGGCAGGTTCCGCAGAATCTGTATGCGGCCGGCGTGATCATTCCCGCAGGTGCACTGGCGCCGGGCGCCAGTGCGACGCTGGCCATGCCGCTATATGCAGGGCCTCAGGAACAGGAAAAACTCGCCGCGCTGGCGCCGGGACTGGATCTGTCTGTCGATTATGGCTGGCTGACGGTGATTGCCGCACCGCTGTTCTGGGTACTGCAA
>JAKFUJ010000065.1 GCA_021732805.1 Betaproteobacteria bacterium
AGCCAGTCCACGCTCTCGGCATCAAGGTGATTGGTCGGCTCGTCGAGCAGCAGCATGTCGGGTTTGGACAGCAGCAGCCGGCACAACGCGACGCGACGCTTTTCACCGCCGGACAGATTGCCGATTTTCGCGTCCCACGGCGGCAGACGCAGCGCATCGGCGGCAATTTCGAGCTGGTGCCCGGTATCCGCGCCTGCATTGGCCAGCAGCGCTTCGTATTTCGCCTGCTCGGCAGCGAGCTTGTCGAAATCGGCATCGGGCTCGGCATACGCGGCGTAGACTTCATCGAGTTTTTTCTGCGCGTTGAATACCTCGCCCAGACCCTCTTCCACGGCCTCACGCACCGTCTGCTCCGCATTCAATTGCGGCTCCTGCGGCAGGAAACCGATGTTCAGATTGGGCATCGGCGTCGCTTCACCGTCGTACTCCTTGTCGACGCCGGCCATGATTTTGAGCAGGCTGGACTTGCCCGAACCGTTCATGCCGAGCACGCCGATCTTGGCGCCGGGGAAAAACGACAGTGAAATGTCCTTGAGAATGACGCGCTTGGGCGGCACCACGCGGCTCACCCGGTTCATCGTAAATACGTACTGGGCCATGTTGCGGATTTCTTGAAAAGTTGAAAAAGCGGAACCGCGAGGATAGCCCAACTCGCCACTGGTGTGGCATCTGTCCGGTTGATGGATAATGCCGGCAGTCACATCAACGCAAATGGCTGTCAAACCGGGAGGGGGTTGCCATGCTTCTGCTGAGAAATATTGCCGTTGTCCATCTGCTGGCTGTTGCCGTCTTTGCCGCGCCCGCCATGGCGCGCGTCACCGAACTCAATATTGTCGCGGTCGAACCGTTTGCGGACGGCGCCACTTACGGCAACACCGGCGCCTACGAGCGCGTGCGCGGCACGTTCAAGGGCGAACTGGACCCCGCAGACGCACGCAACAAGGTCATCGTCAACATCGACAAGGCGCCGCGCAATGCGGCGGGTCGCGTCGATTACGAAGCCGATTTTTTCCTGTTGCGCCCCGCTGAAGCCTCGCGCGGCAACGGCAAGCTGATCTATGACGTCACCAACCGCGGCCGCAAATACATCCACTGGCGGTTGATGGATGCCAAACCGGCGTCGACCGCCGTCGCCAATGATCCGCGCACCGCGGCGGATGCCGGCAACGGCCTGTTCCTGCGCGACGGTTACACCATCGTCTGGAGCGGCTGGGATCCGGACGCGCCGCGCAGCAACAACGGCATGGGGATGAAACCGGTGATCGCCACCGACAACGGCGCCCCCATCGTGCGCACCATCCGCGACGAGCTGGTCAATGGCACCCGCAGTGCGCTGCGCGACACTTTTCGTCTGACCCACGAAGCAGCCAGCCTCGATCCGTCACAGGCGAAACTCACAGTACGCCGCCGCGAAAGCGACACGCGCGCGGCAGTGCCGTCCGACGGCTGGGCTTATGTCAATCCGCGCGAAATCCGCCTGCAGCCCGAAGGCAGCAAACCGGAGCCGGGTTCGATTTACGAATTCCATTACCCGGCAAAAAATCCGCGGGTACTGGGCATCGGTTTTGCCGCGACCCGCGACCTGATGTCCTTCCTGCGCTTCGAGAAGGCGGATGCCAAAGGCAACGCCAATCCGGCGGGCGCCAACATGCGTGCCGCGCTGGGTTTCGGCGTTTCGCAAAGCGGTCGCTTCCTGCGCGATTTCGTGCATCAGGGTTTCAATCAGGACGAAAACCAGCGCAAGGTGTTTGACGGCCTGCTCGCACATACCGCAGGCGTCGGCGGCGTATTCCTCAACGCCGGATTCGGGCAACCGGCCCGCACCAACACCCAGTTCGAAGACCATGCCATGCCGGAAAACGCTTTTCCGTTTTCGACCGCAGCAATGAAAGACCCGGTCACCGGCCGGAGCGGCAGCCTGATGCGCGGCGATGGTTTCGATCCGTTGTGGATCGAGACCAATACCTCCACCGAATACTGGCAAAAAGGCGCCTCACTGCTGGTGACCACACCGCTCGCCGAGAGCGACGTCACGCTGCCTGCCAATGTGCGCGCCTTCCTGATCGCCGGCACCCAGCATGGCGGTCAGGCGTGGATGACTTCAAGACCGGGCAAATGCGTCAACTCCAACAATCCGCACAGCCCGACACCGGCGCTGCGTGCGTTGCTGGTAGCTCTCAGTGCATGGGTAGACGGCAAGGCGCCGCCGCCATCACGCACGCCGCGACTTGGCGATGGCACCCTGCTGCCGGTCAACGCACTCAAATTTCCGGAAATACCGGGCATCGTGGTTGCGCGCAAGGTCAATCAGTTCGGCGTGCTCAAAGACTGGGTCAAACCAGAAATGGACATGAGGCAGCCGTACCAAGTGCGCATCCCCGCGGTGGACCACGACGGCAACGAAACCTCCGGCATCCGCCTGACCGATATTGCCGTACCGCTGGGCACCTACACCGGCTGGAACCTGTACAAGGCGCCGTATGTCGAGGGTGAACTCTGTGACCGTGACGGCACTTTTGCGCCATTTGCCGCGACTGCCGCAGAGCGCAATGCCAAGGGTGATCCGCGGCCTTCACTGGAAGAGCGCTACGGCAGCCATGCCGCCTATGTGCAAAAAGTGGCCGAAGCCGCCGCGCAGCTCGTCGCCGGACGCGTACTGTTGCAGGAGGACGCCGAACGGCTGATTGCGCGTGCCAAAAATGACGATATTGTCAGGCGTTTCGTGCGCGATGCGGCGCCGTCTGCAACTTCTTATTGATCAGGCAAAAAGGCCACTGCAATGCAAGGCATCAGCCCGTGGCTGCATCTCGGCTACATCATTCCGCATCTCTACACCGACATGGATGCCTATCAGTTCTATCGTGTCGCCCCTGACGGCATGATGCTGGTCACCACCGGATTGAATTTGAAGGAATACAGCCTCGCTGCGGTTGAGACTGAGTTGCTGGCGCTGTGGCGCGCATTCGACATGCTCAAACAGAAAAACGTCGATCGCATCGCTTTGAGCGGAGTGCCGGTGGCCTCGGTATTGGGCCGCAAGAAAATGCGTGAAATCCTCGACGAAGGCGCGCAGCGCACCGGCATCGCCTGCGACACCGACCTTGAAGCGCATATCGCGACCCTGCAGCACTTCGGCGCCACCAAACTGGCCTTGGCCACGCGCTGGCCGGAAAACGTCAACAGCGCGCTGTCGGCTTATCTGAAGGAAGCCGGCATTGAAGTGGTTGTGCTGCGCGCCCGCGGCCGCAACCTCGACCAGAACAAGGTGTCGAGCCCGCTCGCCGACCATGAACTGGCGCTGGAACTGGGCCGCGCCGCGCTCGCCGCCGCACCCGAAGCCCAGGCGCTGCTGCTGCCCGGCGGCCTGTGGTTTGCGATCCACGCGGTGCCGCTGCTCGAAGCGGAGTTCGGCAAACCGGTGCTGCTGAACATCACCTCGACCACACGCAGCGCGCTTGCCGCCGCGCCGCAGCCTTTGCAGGTCAAACCAGATGCCAAGTGGGGCAAGGTGATGGCGAGCTGCCAGGCACGGGATTAGCTTTCCGCAGCCACAGCCTTCTGCAATGCCTCGGTAGCCCACTGATTCAGACTCTTGCCGCGCGCCTGTGCTGCCACCAATGCCTTGCTGTGCACCTCCGGTGG
>JAKFUJ010000111.1 GCA_021732805.1 Betaproteobacteria bacterium
GGCCGCCGACATCGGCGTGCCTTTCCATCCGGGCGCAGTGAAGTTCTACAAAGAAGCGGGCGCGATGTAAGCACGCGCTGCACAGGGGTACAGACGGGGCGGCGCTGCCGCCCCGTTCCACATCCGCACCGGGGAAACCATGAGCACTGCACAACAAGAACCCGTCCTCCAGATCAAGTCCGACGAAAACGCCCCCACCGCACCACAGACGCGAACGCTCAAGTACAGCGTTGCCGTCATCGCGGTGGTGATGTCGGTCTACCACATGTATGTGGTCGCCTTCGGCCCGCCCGAAGCACTGATTTTCCGCGGCACCCATCTGCTGTTCGCACTGACCCTGGTATTCCTGCTCTACCCGATCAAACCCGGCGGCGGCTGGAAATGGCGCATCTCCGACGCCGTGCTGCTGCTCCTGTCATGGGCCTTCATACTCCACCTCTTTTTCAACTACCAGTACATGACCAACCGGATCATCTACATCGATGATCTGACCATGGCCGACAAGGTCAACACGGTGATTGCGGTGCTGATCATCCTCGAAGCCACGCGCCGCGTGCTCGGCTGGGCATTGCCGCTGACCGCCGCCTGTTTCCTGCTTTACGCGATGTTCTTCACAAACGTGAAGGGCCCCGTGCTGATGGAACAGCTTTACATGTCAACCGAAGGCATCTTCGGATCCACGCTGGGCGTGTCGGCTTCATACGTGATGCTGTTCGTATTGTTCGGCGCCTTCATGGAAAAAAGCGGCACCGGACAACTGTTCATGGATTTCGCGCTGTCGATCACCGGCCACACCGCCGGCGGCCCCGGCAAGGTCGCGGTGGTCAGCTCCAGCCTGTTCGGCACGGTGTCCGGCTCCGCAGTCGCCAACGTCATGGTCGACGGCCCGATGACCATCCCGCTGATGAAACGCACCGGCTTCAAACCACACTTCGCCGCAGCCGTCGAGGCCACCGCCTCCACCGGCGGCCAGATCATGCCTCCGGTGATGGGGGCCGCGGCCTTCGTGATGGCTGAATTCCTCGCCGTGCCCTACGCCACGGTGGCACTGTGGGCGGTGATTCCTGCCATCCTGTATTACCTCGCGGTATTTTTTGCGGTGCATTTCGAGGCCAAGCGCCACGGCCTGCACGGCGTGCCCAAGAATGAACTGCCGGCATTCGGCCACGTGATGCTGTCACGCGGCCACCTGTTCATCCCCATCGTCACCATTTTCATCGGCCTGACCCTGGGTTATTCGGCGCCGCTGTGCGCGCTGGTCGGCGCACTGATGTGCATGCCCATCGCGCTGATGCGCAAATCCACGCGTGGCGGCATCACCTGGCGCAGCGTGCTCGAGGCGCTGGAAGAAGGCGCCAAAAACACGCTGGCCGTGGCCATGGCCTGCGCCTGCGCCGGCATTGTCATCGGCTGCGTCACCATCACCGGGCTGGGCATCGTATTCACCCAGGTGGTGGTCGGCCTCGCGCAGAACCTGCTGCCGCTGGCCCTGCTCCTCACCGCGGTTGCCGGCATCATCCTCGGCATGGGCATGCCGACCACGCCGGCGTACATCGTCATGGTGTCCTTGCTGGTGCCGGCGCTGATCAAACTCGGCGCGCCGGTTCCGTCCGCACACATGTTCGCGTTTTATTTCGCCATCCTGTCGGCAATCACGCCCCCGGTGGCGCTGGCGGTGTTCGCGGCGGCCAGCCTCGCCAAGGCCAACCTGTGGCAGGCCGGCTGGGCGGCGGTGCGCATCGGCGCCGCGGGCTTCATCGTGCCCTTCATGTTCGTGTTCGAACCGTCACTGCTGATGATCGGCGAATGGCACGTGATCCTGCATTCCTTCACCACCGCGACCATCGGCACCATCTGCCTGGCGGGCGGGCTGTTCGGCTATTTCTTCCGAATAGCAAAGCCGTGGGAACGCGGGCTGCTGCTGGTCGCCGCCTTCATGCTGATCAAACCCGGCCTGATCACCGACCTGATCGGCTTCGGCATGCTGGCCATCGTGCTGCTCAGCCAGCTGGTACTCCGCCGCAACGAGCCGAAAACAGCGTCACAACCCGCGCACTGATGTGCCCGCGCTGAGATGGCTACACTGAGGCGCCTATAATTTGTTATCCGGCAGGCCGCATCCGCGGCCTGCCCCCATGTCACCAGAACCAGAGGACACTGCTATGAGCAACGTTGGTTTCATCGGACTCGGCATCATGGGCAAACCCATGGCCCTCAACCTGATCAAGGGCGGGCACACGCTCTATCTCCATTCCCGCAGCGGCGTGCCGAAGGAACTCACCGACGCCGGCGGCAAGGCCTGCGCCAGCGCGAAAGAAGTCGCCGAGAAAGTCGACATCATCATCACCATGGTGCCGGACACACCCGATGTCGAAAAAGTGCTGTTCGGTGCCGGTGGCGTGGCAGAAGGCCTGAGCAAAGGCAAAACCGTGGTTGACATGAGCTCAATCTCGCCCATCGCCACCAAAGAATATGCCAATAAAATCAATAAATTAGGATGCGATTACGTCGATGCCCCGGTATCCGGCGGCGAGGTGGGCGCAAAAAACGCCGCACTGACCATCATGGTCGGCGCCCCGCAGGCCGCCTTCGACAAGGTGAAACCGCTGTTCGACCTGATGGGCAAAAACATCACGCTGGTCGGCGGCAACGGCGACGGCCAGACCTGCAAGGTGTGCAACCAGATCATCGTTGCACTGAACATCGAAGCCGTCAGCGAAGCGCTGGTATTCGCCTCAAAAGCCGGCGCTGACCCGGCCAAAGTACGGCAAGCGCTGATGGGCGGTTTTGCAGCCTCGCGCATCTTGGAGGTCCACGGCGAACGCATGATCAAGCGCACCTTCGATCCCGGCTTCCGCATTGAACTGCATCAGAAGGATTTGAATCTGGCGCTGCAAGGCGCGCGGGCGATGGGCGTATCACTGCCCAATACCGCGACGGCGCAGGAGTTGTTTAACTCATGCGTCGCCAACGGCGGCGCGAAGTGGGATCACTCGGGGATGGTCAAGGCGCTGGAGCGGATGGCGGGGCATGAGGTGGCGAAGTAGTAGATCAACACAAAAAAGCAGCATCTCGATTTCAGTTAGCGTGAACGGCAGATGAATATTCAGTATCGGCCCGCAACAGCGAATGATTCGTCGCTGTTGGCAGCAATGAACGTACTTCTGATTCGTGACGAAGGTCATCGAAATACGATGACTGAAGAGCAGCTTACCGAGAGAATGGCGAGTTGGCTGGAAGGTGATTATCAAGCCGTTATATTCGAAATTTCGACAAACCCGATTGGATATGCCCTATACCGTATCGAACCCGAGTTCGTGTATTTAAGGCAACTATTTGTACAGCCTGATGTGCGACGCAGGGGTGTCGCTCGGAATGCGTTGGAGTAGTTGCGTCAAAACGCTTGGGGAATGCGCCCTCGTGTTCGCATTGATGTGCTTGTCGGAAATCAACTTGGCATTGAGTTCTGGCACTCTGTAGGTTTTGCCGATTACTGCCTTACCTTAGGGCCTGTTAACAATTAAGCCAACCAGATATAGGCGCATACCAAGTTGAGCAGGGAAATGAAGTTGTTGGCCAGTTTGTCATAGCGAGTGGCGATGCGACGAAATTGCTTGAGACGATTGAAGAA
>JAKFUJ010000300.1 GCA_021732805.1 Betaproteobacteria bacterium
TACGCGGTCAATAACAACCCTCGCGTTGCCGTATGGATTCGAGAAACCGCACTCCAACTAGTATCTCAAACCAACGGCCCAGCCACTGACAGGGGCGCGACTTAGCTGGAGCGTTAAACGCAGAAGTACTCCCCCGTATTCAACGGACACTTACTTTTCAGGCGTTTTCGATGTCCCACCCACCATAGCCAGCAAATGCCCGAACTTGCTGCGCTTGGTATCAAGGTACTTGCGGTTAGCTTCGCGCGGCGGCACTTCAACCGCGACGCGCTCAACAACCTTCAGACCGTAATCCTCCAGCGCCGCAACCTTGTCCGGGTTGTTGGTCATCAGCCGCACTTCACGCGCCCCGAGATCGAACAGGATGTGTGCGCCGGCACGGTAATCGCGCATGTCAGCGGCAAAACCCAGCGCGTGGTTGGCTTCCACGGTGTCCTGGCCCTGGTCCTGCAGCGCGTAAGCGCGGATCTTGTTCAAGAGACCAATGCCGCGGCCTTCGTCGAACATATAGACCAGCACACCACTGCCGGCTTTTTCGATCATGGCCATCGCCGCATCAAGCTGTTCGCCGCAGTCGCAGCGCTCGGAGCCGAACACGTCACCCGTCAGGCATTGTGAGTGCAGGCGCACCAGCACCGGTTCACCCTGCTTGATTTCACCCTTGACCAGCGCAACATAAAGAGTGGTTTCGAGGTTGTCGGCGTAGACAATCATCTTGAACTCACCGGCCTTGCTGGTCGGGAGCACAGTCTCGGCCTTGCGGCGGATTTCGCGTTCGTTGTCACGGTACGCAACAAGATCGCTGATCTTCAGGATATGGATGCCGTGCTGCTCGGCGAAACGCTCAAGGTCGGGCATCCGCGCCATGCTGCCATCGGGATTCATGATTTCGCAGATCACGCCGGCGGGTTTGAGTCCGGCGAGCCGCGCGAGGTCCACCGCTGCTTCGGTGTGGCCGCGCCGCATCAGCACCCCGCCGTCCAGTGCGCGCAATGTCTGCAGGCGACCGGGCCGGATCAGGTCGGCGGGTTTGGCATTGTCGGCAATCGCCACTGCAATGGTGCGCGCGCGATCCTGCGCCGACATGCCCGAGCCCACGCCCTCGCGTGCATCAATCGGTGTCGCGAAGGCAGTGCCGAATTTGGACTGGTTGCCGGTGTCATCGGTGATCAGTGACAGGCCCAGCGTGCGCAGGCGGTCTTCGCTCAGCGCCAGTGAAATCAGGCCTCGACCTTCGGTGGCCATGAAGTTGATCACTTCGGGCGTTGCGCGTTCTGCGGCGACAAACAGGTCGCCTTCGTTTTCGCGGTCCTCGCTGTCGACAAGGATGACCATCTGTCCGCGCCTGACATCGGGCAGCAATTGCTCGATGGTGTATTCGCTGGTACTGCGCTCGGTAGTTTTATGGTCGGACATGACGCGGTCAATGACCGCAGGCTTGCGGTATATCGTAAGTAGTTGATTTTATTAATATTTTTTGCACGGCTTTACATTGCACTTTTGGCTTACGTCCGCGGCGCAATCAGGCGCAGGAACTCGGCGCGGGTCACGTCCTTGTTGAACTCGCCGGTGAAAGCGGATGTCGACGCAACCGAATTCTGTTTCTGGATGCCGCGCATGATCATGCACATGTGCTGCGCTTCGATCACCACCGCGACACCGGCGGGGTCCAGCGTGTCCTGGATGCAGTCGCGAATCTGCACCGTCAGGCGTTCCTGCACCTGCAGCCGGCGCGCAAAGGCATCGACCACGCGCGGCACTTTCGACAGGCCGACGATGCGGCCTTTCGGAATGTAGGCAACGTGGGCCTTGCCGAAGAAGGGCAGCATGTGGTGCTCGCACAGCGAATAGACCTCGATGTCGCGCACGATCACCATCTGCTGGTATTTCTCGGTGAACATCGCCGAGCGCAGGATTTCCGCGGGATCGAGATCATAGCCATGGGTCAGGTACTGCAGCGCCTTGGCCACACGCTCCGGCGTCTTGATCAACCCTTCACGGTCCGGGTCTTCGCCGACATCTTTGAGAATGTCACGGTATTTGCTCGAGATGCGCTCGATGATCTCGGGGTTGTACTGATCGGTCCGGGCGTAACCGTCCATCACGTTCTCTCTGCGCATGTTGCCTTTGGGTGTTTTGTCGCGCGTGTTCATCAG
Organism: Betaproteobacteria bacterium; assembly: GCA_021732805.1. Classification (GTDB taxonomy): domain Bacteria; phylum Pseudomonadota; class Gammaproteobacteria; order Burkholderiales; family SG8-41. The sequence continues at coordinate 2,157 of JAKFUJ010000300.1, forward strand.
GGTTTCAGCGCAGCCAGACGTTCACGGATCGAGTGCGCGATGCCCGCGGCATCAAGGCCGACGCTGGCCAGTTGCAATGCCGGGTCGCCCTGGTCGATAAAGCGGTCGGGCAATCCGAGTTGCAGCACCGGCACCGCGCAGCCGTGTTTCTGCAGGGCTTCGAGCACCGCACTGCCGGCGCCACCCATGACCACGTTTTCTTCAATCGTCACCAGCAACCCGTGTTTCGCCGCCAGTTCGCGCACCAGCTCTTCGTCCAGCGGTTTGACAAAACGCATGTTGGCGACCGTGGCGTCGAACTCGTCGGCAACTGCCAGCGCCGGCGTCAGCATGGAACCGAAAGCGAGGATCGCGACCGTGCCCTGGCCCTGCCGCCGCACCAGGCCACGGCCCACCGGCAGCGCGGTCATCTCCTTCTGTACCGCAACGCCGGGCCCGCTGCCGCGCGGATAACGCACGGCAGTCGGCGTGCTCATCTGAAACGCGGTGTACAACATCTGCCGGCATTCGTTTTCATCGGCCGGCGTCATCACCGTCATATTGGGCAGGCAGCGCAGGTAACTCAGATCAAAGCTGCCGTTATGCGTCGCGCCGTCGGCGCCGACAAGGCCGCCGCGGTCCAGCGCGAACACGATGGGCAGGTTCTGGATCTGCACGTCGTGGATCAATTGATCGTAGCCGCGCTGCAGGAAAGTCGAATAAATCGCCACCACCGGCTTGTAACCTTCGCAGGCCACACCCGCGGCAAACGTCACCGCATGCTGCTCGGCGATGCCGACATCGAAATAACGGTTGGGATGCTGCTCGGCATACTTGACCATGCCCGAGCCTTCGCGCATCGCCGGCGTGATCGCCACCAGACGCGGATCGCACTCGGCCATGTCGCACAGCCATTCGCCGAACACCTGGGTGTAGGAAGGTTTGCCGCCGGACTTGCCGCCGGCGATGCCGCTGGTGTGATCAAACTTGGATACGCCGTGATACAGGATGGGGTCGGCTTCGGCCAGCTTGTAGCCCTGCCCCTTGCGCGTCACCACATGCAGAAACTGCGGGCCTTTCAGGCGTTTGATGTTGTGCAGCGTCGGAATCAGCGAATCCAGATCATGACCGTCGATCGGACCGATGTAGTTGAAACCGAACTCCTCGAACAGGGTGCCCGGAACGACCATGCCCTTCATGTGTTCCTCGGCACGCCGTGCCAGATCGCCCAGCACTTTTTCACTGAGGCCCTTGGCCGCCGCATAAAAACGGCCCGACATCAGCTTGGCCAGATATTTGTTCAACGCCCCCACCGGCGGCGAAATCGACATATCGTTGTCGTTGAGGATCACCAGCAGGTCGACATCCATGTCGCCTGCGTTGTTCATCGCCTCGAAGGCCATGCCCGCGCTCATCGCACCATCGCCGATGATCGCCACTGCATGGCGCGGCTCACCCTTCAGCTTCGCCGCCACCGCCATGCCCA
>JAKFUJ010000129.1 GCA_021732805.1 Betaproteobacteria bacterium
GAACACCGACGCAATGAGATCAACATTGATCAAACAGGGCATGGACCCGATGCTGCTGGGCCCGAAGGAACTTGCGAATCTGATCCAATCGGAATCGGCAAACTGGGCAAAGGTAATCAGGACGGCCGGCATCAAACTGCAATAGCCGCGGGCAGAATTTCAGATAAGACAATAAAAACAACTGGTTGCTGAGGCGTTCGCCGTTCTGCCGCGCCGCCGCGTGTGCAAGTTGTTTTAAGTGTCATCAATCCGACATCGACGCCGGGTTAGATAGACCTGCGCCGTCGTCTTGCCGGCGTCACTCTTGCCTGCCGGGACCACCATCATGCAATTCCTGCTGCTGCCTTTCCGCCGGCGTTACACGACATTGACGCTGACGCTGCTCGCCACGGTCATCTGCTTTGCGCTGATCCCGCAATGGAACGGATTCTGGTTGTTGTTCGCGTTGACCGCGGCGCTGTCATTGCTCGGCGTACACGACCTGACGCAGACCCGGCACAGCGTGCTGCGCAGTTATCCGATCGCAGCGCATTTCCGTTTTCTGCTGGAGCACATCCGCCCGGAAATCCGCCAGTATTTTCTCGAAGATGATTCGACTGGCATGCCGTTCGCGCGCAAAAAGCGTGCGGTCGTTTACCAGCGCGCCAAGGGCCAGCTCGACAAGGTACCCTTCGGCACCCAGCTCGATGTCTATGACACGTCCTTCGAATGGCTGAGTCACTCGGTCGCCGCCTGCGAGCCGTCGCACGAACCGTTCCGGGTCACCATCGGCGGGCCGGACTGCAAACTTCCCTATGTTTCCTCGATATTCAATATCTCGGCCATGAGCTTCGGCGCACTGAGTGCCAATGCAGTGCGTGCGCTGAACAAGGGCGCGAAGCTTGGCGGATTCGCCCAGGACACCGGTGAAGGCGGCGTCAGCGCCTATCACCGCGAACACGGCGGCGATCTGATCTGGGAACTTGGCAGCGGTTATTTCGGCTGCCGCAATAATGACGGCAGTTTTTCCCCCGAACGTTTCGCCGCAACCGCGCGCCTCGATCAGATCAAAATGATCGAGATCAAACTGTCGCAGGGCGCCAAGCCCGGCCACGGCGGTGTGTTGCCGGCGGCCAAGGTATCGGTGGAAATCGCCATCACGCGCGGCATCCCGATGGGTGTAGATTGCATTTCGCCGCCGCGGCACCGTGCGTTTTCGTCGCCGGTCGAACTGCTGGAGTTTGTCGCGATATTGCGCCAGTTGTCCGGCGGCAAACCCACCGGCTTCAAGCTGTGCATCGGCCATCCCTGGGAATTCCTCGCGATCTGCAAGGCCATGGTGCAAACCGGCATCAAGCCGGATTTCATCGTCATCGACGGCACCGAAGGCGGCACCGGCGCGGCCCCTTTGGAATTTGTCGATCACATCGGCATGCCGCTGCGCGACGGCCTGACTTTCGCGCACAACGCGCTGGTCGGACTCAATCTGCGCGAGCACATCCGCATCGGCGCTGCCGGCAAGATCACCTCCGCATTCGACATCGCCCGTGTGATGGCGCTGGGTGCGGACTGGTGCAACGCCGCGCGCGGCTTCATGTTCGCCATCGGCTGCATCCAGGCACAGAGTTGCCACACCGACCGCTGCCCGACGGGGGTCGCAACGCAGGATGCCTATCGCCAGCGCTCGCTGGTGGTCAAGGACAAGGCGGAGCGCGTGTTGCGCTTTCATCAATCCACGCTGCAGGCGCTGGCGGAAGTCATCGCCGCCGCCGGGCTGCGTTCACCTGACCAGCTCACACTGAATCATCTGTGGCGGCGTATCTCCGCCAATCGCGTCGAGAGTTTTGCGCAAATCTATCCGCCGCTGCCGCCCGGCGCCCTGCTCAATGGCACGGACGATCCGCGTTATGCCGCAGCGTGGGCGCTGGCGCGCGCCGACAGTTTCATGCCGGTGGCAGTGCACGCTCCGACTCCCGGCGAAAACCGGCAGGCCGCCTGAACCACATAAAAATATCAATAAAAACAATTAGTTATTAATTTCTCCCAGGGGCAGGCTGCGCTTCCTTGCGCAGCCTGCTGTTATTCAACGCTGGTTTCTCCAGACACTGATCGCGCCTGGCTTGAATCTCCGTCATAGTCGGTCTTAACCTTTCATTCCCCGCGGCAAGGGCGTAGTATTTCCGACACTTTTGGATACACCCACCAGAAGTGCAAATAGCCAAATAAAAACAACAAGATGTGTAATGTGGTGAAACAGCAGCAGGAGTGATTTTTTGAAGCCGACTGATATTGCGCACCCCGATTACTTCCATAAAGTTGTCGATTGTCAGTGGGCCTGCCCGGCCCACACCCCCGTCCCCGAATACATCCGCTTGATCGCGGCAGGCCGCTACGGCGATGCCTACATGGTCAACTGGAATTCGAATGTGTTTCCCGGCATTCTCGGCCGCACCTGTGATCGTCCGTGCGAACCCGCATGCCGCCGTGGCCGTGTCGAAGAAGGCAACGTCGAAATCCGCAAACCGGTTGCGCATGAACATGGAACGCAACCGGAACCGGTCGCGATCTGCCGCCTGAAGCGCGTCGCTGCCGACAACAAGGAAGACATCAACGCCCGGCTGCCGAAAGCGCCGAAGCAGAAAAACGGCAAACGCATCGTATGCATCGGCGGCGGACCGACTTCGCTGACCGTCGCGCGCGATCTGGCGCCGCTGGGTTACGACATCACCATTTATGAAGCCGACCCCAAGGCCGGCGGTTTCATGCGCTCGCAGGTGCCGCGTTTCCGTCTGCCGGAATCGGTGATCGACGAGGAAGTCGGTTACATCACCAACATCGGCAACATCGAAGTCAAAACCGGCATGCGCATCGACAGCCTGAAAAAAGTGCTTGCTGAAGGTTATGACGCGGTGGTGGTCGGCACCGGAGCGCCGCGCGGCCGTGACCTCGACGTACCCGGACGCACCGAGGGCGCAAAAAACATCCATGTCGGCATCGACTGGCTGGCCAGCGTGTCGTTCACCCACATCGAAAAAATCGGCAAACGCGTGATCGTGTTGGGCGGCGGCAATACCGCGATGGACTGCTGCCGTTCGGCCAAGCGCCTCGGCGGCGAAGACGTCAAGGTCATCGTGCGCTCCGGTTACGAAGAAATGAAAGCCAGCCCGTGGGAGAAGGAAGACGCCATCGAGGAAGGCATTCCCATCCTCAATTACATGGTGCCCAAGTCGTGCACGGTCGAAGGCGGCAAACTGACCGGCATGGTGTTCGAGAAAGTCAAAGCCATCTACGAAGGCGAAGGAGAAAAACAGCGTCGCAAACTGGTGCCCACCGGCGAACCGGACGAGCATGTGCCCTGCGACGACGTGCTGGTCGCCATCGGTCAGGAAAACGCCTTTCCGTGGATCGAGCGCGACGCCGGCATCGAGTTCGACAAATGGAACATGCCGGTGGTGGACAAGGTCACCCTGCAGTCGACCAATCCGAAAGTGTTTTTCGGCGGCGACTCGGCCTTTGGTCCGAAGAACATCATCTGGGCGGTGGCCCACGGCCATGAAGTGGCCGTGTCCATCGACAAGATGCTCAACGGCGAAGAGCTCAAGGATCGCCCGCTGCCGGCAGTCA
>JAKFUJ010000007.1 GCA_021732805.1 Betaproteobacteria bacterium
GGCGTTTCCCGCCGGCAGCGAGACGGATTTTTTCGCGCGGCTGGTGGCGCAGAAAATGTCGGAAACCCTGCAGCAGCCGATGGTCGTCGACAATCGCCCCGGCGCCGGCGGCACACTGGCGAGCGCCATCGTGGCCAGGGCCGCGACCGACGGCTACACGCTGCTGCTGCACTCGATGGCTTATGCGGTGACGCCGGCGATTTACCGGCAACTGCCGTATGACACGCTGCGTGATTTCACCGGCATTTCGCAGATTGCGGGCGTACCCAACGTGCTGGTCGTGCCGCCTTCAATGGGCGTGAAGTCGGTCAAGGAACTGATTGCGCTGGCGAAGCAAAAACCCGGTCAGGTGACCTATGGTTCCGCCGGCGTCGGCAGCGGCATGCATCTCAACGGCGAGCAGTTCAGGCTGGCTGCCGATATCCAGGTTTCACACATACCGTACAAAGGCGGTCCCGACGCACTGACCGATGCAATCACCGGGCGCATCAATTATGTGTTTTCGCCGATCGGGATCGGGCTGCCGCTGATCAGGGACCGGCGTCTGGTGGCACTCGCAATCAGTACGGCGACCCGTTCTCCGGTGCTGCCTGATGTGCCGACTGTTGCAGAAGCCGCATTGCCCGGATTCGAGTTTGACACCTGGTATGGCTTGTTTGCGCCGGCCAAGACACCGCGTGCAGTCATCACCCGCTTATCCGGCGATATGATCAGCGTGCTTGAGCAATCCAATACGCGCGAACGCATCACCAACCGGGGTGCCGTACCCAAGCCGTCGACGCCTGATCAGTTCAACAAGTTCGTCAGGGATGAGGTGGTCAAACTCGGGGCGGTCGTGAAAGCGGCGGGCATCAAGGTCGAATGACGCGGATGACCGGCAAATGCTGTTTTCGGCCGATACCGATCAGGTTGGCGGCGATGATGTCCGGGGTTGGACAGTCGATCTAATTTGCCGATGCCGGCGCGGAGTAATGCCGGCGCAATGATTGAAAATTGCATGAATAATGACAAAAACATGCCTCTGGCGAGGCGGTCATGTTTTTGGAAAATTCAATAGGTGGGGCTCGCGCTGCGGCGAGGCGCTATAATCCGGCCTCGCGCCGGCATAGCTCAGTTGGTAGAGCAACCGCCTTGTAAGCGGTAGGTCGTCTGTTCGATTCAGACTGTCGGCACCACCGCTGCCGGCGTCACAGCATCGGCAGCATTCGGCGGTTGATAAAATAATCCAATAAAATCAATGGGTTATGAAAATATCCCGATAACGAGAGGCGGGTGTCGTGTTGCGATTTTGTGGTATTGAATTTTTATCGGGCAGCTCTATCTAACACGCCACAAAAACACACGATCGCGTGCAGAGATCGTGCATCAGAACGGAGTGAGCAATTGATTAACGTCGAACATCTGGTCAAGGCCTTCGGCCCGAAGCTGGCGGTGAATGATGTTTCATTCAGCGTCGAGCGCGGCGAAGTGCTGGGTTTCCTCGGGCCCAACGGCGCCGGCAAGTCCACCACCATGCGCATGATCACCGGCTACTATCCGCCGACCTCGGGCAGGATTACCGTCGGCGGCCATGACATGGTCGAAGATCCGATCGCCGCCAAACGGCTGATCGGCTATCTGCCGGAAAATGCGCCGGGTTATGCCGACATGACGGTCAACGGCTTTCTCAATTTCTGCGCCGAGCTGCGCGGACTGCAGGGTGACGCGCGCAAGCGTGCCGTGCATCGCGCGGTCGAGCTGTGTTTCCTCGAAAGCGTTTTGTATCAATCGATCGACACGCTGTCCAAGGGTTACAAGCATCGCACCTGCCTCGCGCAGTCGCTGATTCATGATCCCGACGTGCTGATCCTCGACGAGCCCACTGACGGCCTCGATCCCAATCAAAAACACGAAGTGCGCGGCCTGATCAAGCGCCTCGGCGAAAACAAGGTGGTGATTTTCTCGACGCACATCCTCGAGGAAGTGGAAGCCGCCTGCACTCGCGTGATCATCATTGACCGTGGCCGTATTGTTGCCAGCGGCACGCCGGCGGAACTGAAGGCGCGTTCGCCGGAAGGCAAACTCGACGAGGTGTTCCGTGCGATCACGCTGCCGGACACGGTAAAGGTGACAGCATGAGCGAAAACATCCAGCAATTGCCCTCATCCCCGGCCCTTCTACCGTCAAGCGGCACCGAGGCCCCGGAGGGGGAAGGGAGACATCGGCCACCCCTCTCCCGCCGGGACCAGGGAACACTGGAAGCGGAGCAGAGGGGCTGGGGTGAAGGATCGGCTCTAGCCAACATCAAAACCATCATGAAGCGCGAGTTGTCGGGCTACTTCACCTCGCCCATCGCTTACGTGTTTCTGGTCATCTTCCTGCTGCTGACGGGATTTTTCACGTTCACCATCGGCAATTTCTTCGAGCGCGGTGAAGCCTCGCTGGTGTCGTTCTTTACCTGGCATCCGTGGCTGTACCTGTTTTTGGTGCCCGCAGTCGGCATGCGGCTGTGGTCGGAAGAGCGGCGGCTGGGCACGATGGAGCTGTTGCTGACCATGCCCATCACCAGCTGGCAGGCCATCGTCGGCAAGTTTCTGGCATCGTGGCTGTTCCTTGCGCTGGCGCTGGCACTGACGTTCCCGGTGGCGATCACCGTCAATTATTTCGGCACCCCGGACAATGGCGTGATATTCGCCGGTTATGTCGGCAGCCTGATGCTCGCCGGCTCCTATCTGGCTGTGAGCTGCATGACCTCCGCGCTGACGCGCAACCAGGTCATCAGTTTCATCCTGTCGGTGATGATCTGCCTGTTCCTGATCCTTGCCGGCTACACGCCGGTGACCGACCTGCTGACACGGGTTGCCAGTCCGGTGGTGGTGGATATCGTCGCCGCGTTTTCGGTGATGACCCATTTCGAAGGTTTCCAGCGCGGCGTGCTCGACACCCGCGACGTGGTGTTCTTCGCCTCGGTGATCGGCTTCATGCTGTTCACCACCGGTGTGATCATCCGCAACCAGCGTGCGGGATGATGTGACGGAAAATCAGACCATGAAAAACAAAAATACCGAAACCCTGATGTACTCCGCCGGCGGCATCATTGCGCTGGCGTTGATCCTGATTGCCGCCAATTTCATTTTCAGCGCGTTCAACGCCCGCGTGGATCTGACCCAGGGCCGCGTCTATACGCTGTCTGACGGTACACGCTCCATTCTGTCAAAGCTTGAAGCGCCGGTAAAAATCCGCTTTTATTACACGCAGGGCAGCGCCGCAGTGCCGCCGGGCCTGAAAACCTTCGCCGGCCGCGTCGAGGATCTGCTCAACGAATACAAGGCAGCCTCCAACGGCAAAGTGATCATCGAGAAATTCAATCCCCAGCCGGATTCCGATGCCGAGGATTCGGCGGCGCTGGACAACGTCGAAGGCCAGTTGACCAACACCGGCGAGAAGTTCTACCTCGGCCTCGCGGTGGCTTTCCTCGACCAGAAATCGTCGATTCCGGTGCTGACGCCGGACCGCGAGCGTCTGCTCGAATACGACATCACGCGCTCGATTTCGCAGGTCGGACAGGCAAAAAAACCGGTGGTC
>JAKFUJ010000284.1 GCA_021732805.1 Betaproteobacteria bacterium
GCGCAGGAAATAACGCAAAGCGTTGCGCGCACGTGATGGCGCCAGTCCTTTCAACAGCGCCAGCGACAGCCGGCCGGCATGCGGCGCCGAACCGAGATCGCCCGCAGCGAGCACATCGAGCAATTCCGAACATTCCGCCTGGTGGCGCGCCGCACGCGCCAGCGTGCCGCGCACTCCGGGCTGTTTCGACTCAAGCAGCGGCAACACCTCATGGCGCAGGAAATTGCGCAAATAAGCACGGTCCTGATTGCTCTCATCCTCGACCCATTGCAGGCCGTGACGGGCGGCATAGGCTTCGATTGCGGCGCGCGGCATATCCAGCAGTGGCCGCAGCACCGCAGGCGCGCCGGATGCGCCGGGCCTCAGCACCGGCATGGCAGCCAGACCGCGCGGCCCGGCGCCGCGCAGCAACTGCAGCAACACGGTCTCTGCCTGGTCGTCACGATTGTGCGCCAGCAGCAGCACATCCGCCCCACTCCCGGCGAACACGGCATAACGGGCAGCGCGAGCAGCAGCTTCGGTGCTGTTGCCGCGCGGCACATCGACTTTGGCCACACGCAGTTTCACACCGAGCTCCCGGCACAGACGGCGGCAGAACGCGGCCCAGCGCCCTGCATGCGGGTTGATCTGGTGATTGACATGGATCGCGGAAATGCGCGCCGGCGCAAGCCGCAGCCGGCGAATCATTACATGGAGCAGCACCACGGAATCAATACCGCCGCTCAGTCCGACCACCAGGGTCGCGCCGCGGGGAATTTCGCGGCGCAAAATGACACCAACGTCTTCCGCCAGCTTGTCCTTCAACGGAAGCATCAACGGAAAAACGGTCGATAAGCGCCGGAATTCATGGCGCGCCCGCCATTTCAGCGGCTTTCCGTTTCCTTGAACTGGCCATAATCCATCAGCCGCGCAAAACGCGTCTCGGCCAGCTTGTCGAGCGGCAGGTCACGCAGCTGACGCCAGCTCTCCTGCAACGCTTTTTTCAGCGACTGCATCATTGCGTCGTAGTCGCGATGCGCGCCGCCCAGGGGTTCGGGGATGATCTTGTCGATCAGCCCCAGCGTTTTCAGCCGGGTCGCGGTGATACCCAGCGTTTCCGCGGCATCCGGCGCCCGCTCGGCACTTTTCCACAGGATCGACGCGCAGCCCTCCGGCGAGATCACTGAATACGTCGAATACTGCAGCATCAGGGTCACGTCGCCGACGGCAATGGCCAGCGCACCACCCGAACCACCCTCGCCGATCACAGTACAGATCACCGGGGTTTTCAGCGCCGCCATCGCATACAGGTTGCGGCCGATGGCTTCAGACTGACCGCGCTCCTCGGCGCCGACACCGGGATAGGCGCCGGGCGTATCGATAAATGTGAATACCGGCGCGCCGAATTTTTCGGCGAGTTTCATCAGGCGCAGCGCCTTGCGGTAACCCTCGGGCCGCGGCATGCCGAAATTGCGGTAAATCTTGTCCTTGGTGTCGCGCCCCTTCTGGTGCCCGATCACCACCACGGTCTGGCCGCTGAAACGCGCCATGCCGCCGACAATCGCCGGATCATCGGCATACACACGATCACCGTGCATTTCCTCGAAATCGGTGAACAGGCCGTTGATGTAATCCAGCGTATAGGGCCGCTGCGGATGGCGCGCCACCTGCGAGATCTGCCAGGCATTCAGTTTCGAATAAATGTCTTTGGTCAGCGCCTGGCTTTTTTTCTGCAGCCGCGCGATTTCTTCCGAAATATCCAGCGCCGAATCGTCCTGCACAAAACGCAGTTCCTCGATTTTGGTTTCCAGATCGGCGATCGGTTGCTCGAATTCGAGGAATGTCGTTTTCATGAGGCGAAATGATACAGGACGTTATCGTCAAACACGCATGCAGGAAAAGTGGAGAGGGAAATCAGCGAGTCGGGGAATCCCCGCCTCTTTACGCCTTCACTTCCTCACTCTTCACCGAACTTCAATACCACGCCACATCATTGCCACGCGGATCATTCGCCGCCTGCGCTGCAGAGCCATCCCTGGGTTGAAAAACAACCTGCAGATTTCCCCATTTCCGGTTGGCGACCTGCAGCGTGTGTCCCTTGCTTTCCAGCGCGTTACGCCACGCTGACGAAAATCCTTCCGGCTCGATCTCGATACTGTCGGGCCAGTACTGATGGTGATATCTGGGCATCGCCACCAGTTGCTGCAGATACACCTGCGGCCTGCGCAGATATTCCAGCGCCACCAGCAGCACCTGGCTGATGATGCGCGAGCCGCCCGGCGCACCCAGCACCAGCACACCCTTGCTGTCTTCAACAAACGTCGGCGTCATGCTCGACAACGGGCGTTTGCCCGGCGCGACGCTGTTGGCCTCGCCACCACGCAGGCGGAAACTGTTTGCGACATCTGCGCGCAACGTGAAATCGTCCATTTCGTTGTTGAGCAGCACGCCGGTGCCGCGGCCGACGACACCCGAACCGAACAGCAGATTGATGGTCAGCGTCGCCGCCACACGATTGCCGGCGGCATCGATCACAGAAAAATGCGTGGTGTTGACACTGCCGGGACCGGTCTTTTTTTCTGCCGGCGCCGGCAGCGCTGTGGTCCGATCCCGATGAATCTCCGTAACATATTGATTTAACTTATCTTTTTTGATCAGCTCGGTGACGGGCACAGCGACCTGATCGGGATCACCCAACAAAGCGCGGTCACGAAAAGCGTGGCGCAAGGCTTCAACCACCAGATGCGTCTGCTCGGCATCCTGCACATCGCCCTGCGGGAAATGCTCCAGCATGCCCAACACCTGCGCCAGCGCAATGCCGCCGGCGGAAGGCAATGCGGCTGCGGTAATCACGGCGCCGCGGTAGTTGAAGCGCACCGGTTCACGCTCGACCACGCGGTAACCGGCCAGATCAGCCGCCTGCCATACGCCGCCGGCGGCATTGACCGAGGCGATCATGCCTTCTGCCACCGGGCCGCGATAAAAACCGTTGGCTGCGCCGTCGCGCGCGATACGTTCGAGGGTTGATGCCAGATCGGGTTGACGCAGGCGGTAACCCGCTGCCGGCGCGCGCCCGTTGTCGAGATAGAGCATGGCTTCCGGTGTGGCGCGCAGCATCGTTTCGCGCAGCTGGGCAATGCGTGCGTAACGCTGATCAATGTTGAAGCCCTCCTGCGCCAGCCGGATCGCCGGCGCCAGCGTCACTGCCAGCGGCAGCGTGCCGTAGCGCTCTGCAACATGCGCGATGCCGGCAGGCAGCCCGGGAATGGCCGCAGCCGTGCCGCCGCGCGTGGTGGCGCCGCGCAGCGGATTGCCGTCCGCATCAAACAAATGCCGCGGCAGGATGCCGGCAGGCGCGGTTTCACGCGCATCGATCATCACCTGATGACCATCCGTTGCCCGATGCAGCAGGAAAAATCCGCCGCCGCCGAGTCCGGATGAATACGGCTCGACGACGGCCAGCGCTGCAGCCACCGCCACTGCCGCATCAAACGCATTGCCACCGCGCGCCAGCATCGCTTCGCCGGCGGCAGTGGCCAGCGGATGGGCGGAAGCAATCGCCGAACGCGACGAC
>JAKFUJ010000226.1 GCA_021732805.1 Betaproteobacteria bacterium
TTGGTCAGGTTGCCGTTGTGGCCGAGGACTATGCCGAACGGCGAATTCACATAAAAGGGCTGCGACTCGGCTGCCGACCATGCCGAGCCTGCAGTAGGGTAGCGCGTATGGCCAATACCGGCGAAACCGGCGAGGCTGCGCATGTCGCGCGTGCGAAACACGTCGCGCACCATGCCGCCGCCCTTGTGCATGTGGAAACTCGCGCCGTCGGCGGTGACGATACCGGCGGCGTCCTGCCCGCGGTGCTGCAACACCAGCAATCCGTCATACAGGATCTGGTTGACGGGACTGCGGGCGACGACTCCGACGATTCCGCACATGGCGTTTCCTTAGGACCTGTTCCTAGCGATACCGGATGTGCTGGCTCACCGCAGGCGGCAGCCAGCTCTTGACCACAATCGCAACACGCTCCAGCGCCGGCCGCAAAACCGCCTCGCGCCAGAACGGCTGTTCAGGCAATGCTGTCGTACCGGCCAGCAATACCACAAGCGTCACCACAGCAAGGCCCCGCGCCAGACCGAACAACGCGCCGAGCATGCGATCTTCCGCGCTCAGACCGGCGCTCTTGATCAGATGCGACACCCCCATGGCCACCAGACTCATCGCCAGCAATACAATGAAGAACAGCGCGGCAAAACCGGCCAGCATCCGCAACTCCGCACTTGGAATCTCATCCGGCATGATCGTCGCAAGCTCGCCTCCGAACAGCCAGGCGACGATGAACGCAATCGCCCATGCCGCGAGCGCAAGGACTTCCCGCACCAGCCCGCGAATGACGCTGAGCAAAACCGAGAATCCGATGATGGCAAGAACTGCATAATCAAGCAGAGTCATCAGTTATCGGGGAATCACCTTGCCGTCGAGCTGCAATTTCTGCAGTTGCGTACGCGCCTTCTCGGCCGCTTCACGACTGGCATATGGGCCAACGCGCACACGCGTCACGGGCCCTTTCGCTGTCTGCACAACCTCGGTATACGCCTTGAGTCCGCCGCCGGCGATTTTCCCCTGCATTTCCCTGGCCTTGGCAGCATCAGAAAGCGCGGCAACCTGAATCACAAAACCACCCGCTGCCTTGGCTTGTTCCTTGCTGCTTTGAGCGGCGGCGGCAGTTTCGGGTTTTTCCGCCGGCTTTGCCGTGGGCGCGGCCTGCGATTTGCTTGCAACAGGCGCTTCCGGCTTCGCCTCGGGTTTCGTTTCTGATTTTTCTTCTGCTTTGGTTTCGGATTTGGTTTCGGCTTTTATTTCAGCCTTGGCAACCGGTTGGGATTGCGCTTTGGGCTCCGCTGCAGGCGCAGCAGCTTCCGCAGGCTTGTCCACTGGCTTCAGAGGTTCGGGTTTCGCTGACAACACCCCCGCATCAGGCGACGGAATCTGGATGTTGATGCTCTGCGTAGCCGGTTTGGGCTCGGAATCAAGGATCATCGGCAGCACCACCGCCACTGCGATGACCAGCACCACAGCACCAAGAAGGCGGCGGCGCGCGCGTTTCTTCAGCTGGAGTTCTTCGTCGCTAACGTTTCTTGCCATGCCCGATACGCCGTAAACAGAGTAACCTGTTGATTTTAAACAATTTTTACTATCGCCGATGGGCGCGAAACGCTGTCATCGCGGCAGCCACTGAAAGAAACGATCCGAAGGCCAAAATTCTATCACCATCTCCCGCCATCTGATATGCGCGATCGCAGGCTTCAGCGATATTTGCGCACAATGTAATCGGCGCAGTCACACCGGCATCGCGCAAATAACTCTCCAGATCGGCCACCGGCAATGCACGCGGCCCCTCCAGCGGCGCCAACAGCCAGTGGTCGACATGCCCGCGCAGCGCTCTCGCCACACCGTCGACATCCTTGTCTTTGAGCATCGAGAACACCGCGTAGGTATTGCGGAAACCCGTCATCTGCACGAGATTGGTCGCCAACGCTGCTGCAGCGTGCGGATTGTGCGCGACATCAAGAATCACTGCGGGTCGGCCTGGCAGCACCTGGAAACGGCCCGGATTTTCCACCCGCACCAGACCACTGCGTATATCACCGGCGGTCACCGGCAACCGGTCGCGCAAGGCATCCAGCGCAGCGATGCAGGCACTGGCATTGACCAGTTGGAATGTGCCGAGCAAGGCCGGCATCGGCAAACCGTGACGGGCGCCGCCCTTGCCGCGATAGCTCCATTGCCGGGGCTGTGCCTCAAAATCAAAATCGCGTCCGATCAGCAACAGTTCCGCACCGATGCGTGCGGCATGATCGATGACGGTTGAAGGCGGCTCCGCATCGGCGCAAATCGCCGGTCGGCCCTGTCTGAAAATATGCGCTTTTTCAGCGCCGATAGACTCGCGGGTATCTCCAAGGTATTCCATGTGATCAAGACCGACACTCATCAACAACGCCGCATCGGCGTCGAATACATTCACCGCATCCAGCCGTCCGCCCAGACCGACCTCAAGCACCGCGACATCCACCTGCATCTGCTGGAACAACCACACGGCTGCCAGCGTACCGAATTCAAAATAGGTCAGCGCTACGCCACATCCTGCGCGTGCTTGTTCGACCGCGGCAAACGCACGGATCAGTTCGTCATCATCGGCCTCCCTGCCAACAATGCGCACGCGTTCGTTGTACAGCAGCAGGTGCGGCGAGGTATAGGTGCCGACGCGGTAACCGGCATGCCCGAGGATGGCATCGAGCATCATGCACGCCGAGCCCTTGCCATTGGTGCCGCCGACGGTGATCAGCGGGAAAACAGGCTTGAGCGCGAGTGCGTCTCGTACCACGTTGACCCGGTCCAGTCCGAGCGCAATGGATAGCGGATGCTGGCGTTCAATGTATTCCAGCCAGCCGGCGAGTGTTACAGGCAAGGTCATGACAAACAGGCGGATGCTGAATCCGGCTCGTCTTTTTGGCACATCCGGAAAGTCAGGAAGATGGCGCCGGCAGTTTCAGCATCAGCGCCAACAACCGAGCCAGCGTGTCACGCATCTGGCGGCGGTCGACGATCATGTCCAGCGCGCCTTTCTGCATCAGGAATTCAGCACGCTGAAAGCCTTCCGGCAGCGTCTCGCGTACGGTCTGCTCGATCACCCGCGGTCCGGCAAAACCGATCAGCGCGTTGGGCTCGGCAATCACGGCATCGCCGATCATTGCAAAACTTGCAGACACGCCGCCCATCGTCGGGTCGGTCAGCACCGAGATAAACGGCAACCGGTCGTCGGCCAGGCGGGTCAGTGCAGCACAGGTCTTGGCCATCTGCAGTAACGAGAACAAACCCTCCTGCATGCGGGCGCCGCCGGTCGCGGTAAAACAGATGAACGGCAGCCGCTGCTCGACACAGACCTGCACGCCGCGCACAAAACGCTCGCCAACAACGGATCCCATGGAACCGCCGAGAAAACCGAATTCGAATGCGGCAGTAACCACCGGGATTTCGCGGATGGCCCCCTGCATCACCACCAGTGCATCCTCTTCACCGGTTTCGGTGCGGGCATCGGCCAGGCGGTCAACATAACGTTTGCTGTCACGGAATTTCAAACTGTCGACCGGCGTCACTTCAACACCGATC
>JAKFUJ010000344.1 GCA_021732805.1 Betaproteobacteria bacterium
AACGCACGCACCTTGAGACGTGTCGTCAGCCCGTACAGCGCCGGATGCTGCGCCAGCCAACCCCACAATCGCAGCGCGGCGACTTCATGCCAGGGTTTCAGGCCCTGCTCGAACTGGCGTTCACGCAGTTTGCGCAGCAACTCCGGCAGCGGGATTTTCACCGGACAGGCGACACTGCACTGACCGCACAGCGTTGCTGCATTGGGCAGATCGCGGGCGTTCTCCAGACCGATGTAGGTGGGAGTCAGGATCGCGCCCATCGGCCCCGGATACACCCAGCCATAGGCATGACCGCCAACACTTTGATACACCGGGCAATGGTTCATGCAGGCGCCGCAACGGATACAGCGCAGCATCTCCTGCAGGTCGCCACCGATCAATTTGGTACGTCCGGCGTCGACCAGGATCACATGAAAATGCTGCGGCCCGTCGAGATCGCCGGCGCGGCGCGGCCCGGTGGTCACCGAGATGTAATTGGTGATGCTCTGCCCTGTTCCGTGACGCGGCAGCAACCGCAGCAACGTGGTCACATCCTCCAGCGTCGGCACCACTTTTTCGATGCCGGTAATCGCCACATGCACGCGGGGCAAGGTGGTCACCATGCGCCCGTTGCCTTCATTGGTGACGATCAGCGTCGAACCGGTTTCGGCGATGATGAAATTGGCGCCGGACACCCCCATGTCCGCCGACAGGAAATGCGGCCGCAGCTTTTCACGAGCCTCCCGACACAGCGCCGGGATGTCGGTCAGCCGCGGCGCATTGTGTTTTTCGGCAAATAAATCAGAGACTTCGTCCCGGGTTTTGTGCACCACCGGCGCCACGATATGTGACGGCGGTTCCTTTGCTAGCTGCAGGATGTATTCGCCGAGGTCGGTCTCGACGACTTCCAGCCCGGCTGCTTCCAGCGCGTCGTTCAGCCCGCACTCCTCGGTCACCATCGATTTCGACTTGATGACCTTGCGCACCCCGTGCTGCGCGGCGATTTCGTTGACGATGCGATTGACGTCTTCGTGCGTTTCCGCCCAGTGCACCACCGTACCGCGGGCGGTGGCGTTCTGCTCGAAGGTGTCCAGCCAGACATCCAGATTGGCCAGCGCGCGGTCGCGGATGGCTGCAGCCGCATCGCGGATATCCTGGAAATTGTCGAGTTCGGCCACCCGGTCGGCACGGCCTTTGACAAAATTTCCTTGCAACTTCTTCAACGCGCCTTGCAACCGGACGTCGGCCAGCTTGGCGCCGGCGCGGGCTTTGAAGTGCATGGAGGTGACTTGCATGCCCATTAGTATATAACCGCACGGTCGCAAGCCGTTCTCTGGTACGTATTTTGCGAGACATCCCGGCATGAAAATCATGCTGGTTGATGAATCCGCGGAACGATCGCTGTACCTGCGGCTGACGCTGGAGCGGCTGGGGCACGAAATCGTCGCTGAAGTCGCCGATCCGCGGCGGTTGTACGACGAGGTTCGCCGCCAGTCGCCCGATGCCATCATCATCGACACCGAATCCCCGAGCCGCGACACGCTGGAGCACTTGTGCCTGATCACCGAGAGCTGTCCGCGCCCGATCGTCATGTTCACCCAGGACGCCAAGCGCGAATCGATCCGCGAAGCGGTGCGCGCGGGCGTTACCGCCTATATCGTTGACGGCCTCGCCGCGGAGCGCATCGAGCCCATCATCGAAACGGCAGTCGCCCGCTTCGAGGCCTTCCAGTCGGTGCAGGCCGAACTGGCGCAGACCCGCAGCAAACTCTCGGAGCGCAAGCTGGTCGAGCGCGCCAAGGGCATCCTGATGAAGGAAAAGAAAATCTCCGAAGAAGAAGCCTTCGGCCTGCTGCGCAAGCTGGCCATGGACCGCAACGCACCGCTGGGCACCGTGGCCGAACAGGTCATTACCTTCGCCAAACTGCTGGGCTGATCCTGCTCCGGCTGTGCCTGGATGGTGCACAAAGCAATCTTGTGCACCGCGATAGAGCATATTCCAGGAATACTCTCCAATGGCTTTGCTATAAAATTTATCTAATAAAAACAAATACTTAAAGTCAACAATACAACCCTTGTCCGGTATGGCATGGCGCTTGCAATGGTCACCGGCAGAACCCGGCCAACGGCGGTCGGTTTCACAACAAAGGCGTTGGAGCATTGCGCAGCACGCGCGCGGCTCCACCGCCTTTTTTTATTGCCGGACGACCCAGCATGGAGAGCTTGAATGAATGAAAAACCGACCCGCAAAGTGCAACGTCGCACTTTCCTCAAACAAGCCGGCGCGGCAGCGTTGATGAGCCTGGTTCCGGAAGTCGTGCGCACGGGCGCATGGGCGGCGGGTTCGGATGCCCCGGAAAAAACCGAGGTCAAGATCGGCTTCATTCCGCTGACCGACTGCGCGTCGGTGGTGATGGCTTCGGTGCTGGGTTTCGACAAAAAATACGGCATCAAGATCACGCCGACCAAGGAGGCATCCTGGGCCAGCGTGCGCGACAAGCTGATCAACGGCGACATTGACGCGGCGCATGTGCTCTACGGCCTGATCTACGGCGTGCACCTCGGCATCAGCGGCCCGAAAAAAGACATGGCCATGCTGATGACGCTGAACAACAACGGCCAGGCCATCACACTGTCGAAAAAACTCGCTGATGCAGGCGCCACGGATGCCGGATCGCTGGCGGCGGTCATCAAAAAAGAGAAGCGTGATTTCACGTTCGCCCAGACCTTCCCCACCGGCACCCACGCCATGTGGCTCTATTACTGGCTGGCCTCGGCAGGAATCAATCCATTCAAGGACGTCAAGAACATCACAGTCCCCCCGCCGCAAATGGTCGCCAACATGCGGGTGGGAAATATGGACGGCTTCTGCGTGGGCGAACCCTGGAACCACCGCGCGATCGCCGACGGCATCGGCGTCACTGCGGTCACCACCCAGGACATCTGGAAAGACCATCCGGAAAAAGTGCTGGGCACCACCAGCGACTTCGTTGCAAAAAACCCGAATACCGCGCGCGCGATGATCATGGCGGTGCTTGAAGCCAGCCGCTGGATCGACGCCTCACTGTCGAACCGCATGAAAATGGCCGAAACCGTCGCCAACACCGCCTACGTCAATACCTCGGTCGACGTCATCAACCAGCGCATCCTCGGCCGCTACCAGAACGGCCTGGGCAAGACCTGGGATGACCCCAACCACATGAAATTCTTCAATGACGGCTCGGTCAATTTCCCGTATCTGTCCGACGGCATGTGGTTCCTGACCCAGCACCGGCGCTGGGGCCTGCTCAAAACAGACCCGGATTACCTCGCAGTCGCCAAACAGATCAACCGCATCGATCTCTACAAACAGGCCGCCTCGCAACTGAAGATCAGTGTACCGAAAGACGCGATGCGCACTTCCAAGATGATCGACGGCGTGGTCTGGGACGGCAAGGATCCGAAGAAATACGCCCTCGGCTTCCCGGTCAATACGGCGACAGTCTGACAGTAAAGGAACATGACCATGATCCCAGCCCCCAGCCCCGTTATTCCTGTGACAGCCGAGCCCGCGC
>JAKFUJ010000003.1 GCA_021732805.1 Betaproteobacteria bacterium
CAAGGTGCACATCGAAAAATCATCCTCGGGGTTGGCACAAGAAAAACGGGCGGAACTTTCGTTCTGCCCGTTTCCTGTCAACCATATTTAACAAAACGACGCGGAGATTCCGCGCCGTTTTTGGTCTATGTCATTCAGCCGGCATGCCATTGCGGAGCAGGTCGCGCGCAATGACCCAGCGGTGCACTTCGCTCGGGCCTTCGAAAATGCGCAGCACGCGTACGGCGCGGGCGATGTACTCCAGCGGCATGTCCTTGGATACTCCCATGCCGCCGAGCAACTGAATCGCGCGATCGGAAATGCGCGCGATCATTTCACTGCCCTGCAGTTTGACCATCGACGCTTCACGCCGCCAGTCGGCGCCGCCCTGATCCATTTTCCACGCCAGCCGCCAGGTGATCCAGCGCACCATTTCCATTTCCTGCCAGCTGTCGGCCAGCCACCATTGCACCTGCTGGCGCTCGGCAAGCAAGGCACCGAAAGTTTTGCGCTGATTGGCCTGGGTCAGCATCAGATCCATGCAGCGTCGCGCGTAACCGAGTGCACGGCAGGCGATTTCCATGCGCCGCACGCCGAGCCGGTTCTGCATCGGCCCGAAGCCGTTGCCAACTTCTCCCAATACCTGGTCATCGGACAGTTCGACGTCGTCGAGGAACACGGCATAGGGTGTGTGTTCGCCCATGGTGTTGAACACCGATGGAATCGACAGACCTTTGGTGCCCTTGTCGACGAGGAATGCGGTCATGCCGCCGCGCGAACCTTTGGCCGGATCGGTGACCGCCATGACAATCATGAAATCGGCATGACGGGCATGGCTGATCCAGATTTTCTGGCCATTCAGTACCCATTTGCCGTTTTTGTATTCGGCGCGGGTTTTCATGCCGGCGGGATCGGAACCGGCGCCCGGCTCGGAAATCGCAATCGCACTTTTTTTCTCGCCACTGGCATAAGGCAGCAGGTATTTTTTAATCTGATCGCCTTTGCAGGTTTCGCGCAGCATCCACAGGTTCGGACTGTCCGGCGGCAGCACAAACGGCACAATGCTGGTCTTCAGTTCTTCAATGACCACGGCCTTGGCCAGCATGCCCAGATTCTGGCCGCCATATTCTTCCGGCACGTCGATGCCGTAGAGACCGATTGCCTTCGCCTTGCGGTTCAGTTCCTTTTCGACATCGGGATCGATCAGCGGCGCATCGGTCAGTCCACGCTCGGCTTCGCGCTTGATGACGTCGCGTTCCAGCGGCACCAGTTCCTCGCGCACAAAGCGGGCCACGGTGTCGCGCAGCATGCGCAGTTCTTCGGGCAGCGTGAAATCCATGTTGTTCTCCTTTACTCCAGCACCATCAGCCAGTCGACCGCGGTAACCCCATGCGCTCCGGCGAGCACCGGAT
Source organism: Betaproteobacteria bacterium (assembly GCA_021732805.1). Classification (GTDB taxonomy): domain Bacteria; phylum Pseudomonadota; class Gammaproteobacteria; order Burkholderiales; family SG8-41. The sequence goes on from JAKFUJ010000003.1 coordinate 1,392, forward strand.
TCAAATCCAGTTCGGCCAGCCGCGGTCCTGCGGCGGCACCGAAACACGACACCGCGCTGATCATCTTTGCGATGGCGGTTTTGTTGACCGGCGGCTTGCCTCGTACGCCGTCGAGGATGACTCTACTTTTTAATTCATCCAGCATGCGCAGGGCTTCGGCCTCGGTCACCGGCGCGGCACGGAACACCACATCCTTGAACACTTCGATCAGCATCCCGCCCAGTCCGACCATCACCACCGGGCCGAAGGTCGGATCGCGTTTCAAGCCGATCACCAGTTCGACATCGCCTTGGGCCATCGCCTGCACCAGTACGCCGACGATGCGCGCATCGGCTTTGTATTGTCGGGCATTGGCCGTGAGTTGGGCAAAGGCAGTGCGCACTGCTGCGTCATCAGCCAGATTCAACGCGACACCCTGGGCCTCAGTCTTGTGCAGGATGTCCGGCGATTCGATTTTCAGCACCACCGGGTAACCCAGGGTTTTTGCCGCGGCCACCGCTTCATCAGCGGTTTTTGCCAATTTCGCAGCAGCAGTTGGGACTCCGAACGATTGCAGCAGCGCCTGCCCCTCCATGCTGCTGACGGCACCGATTGCAACTGGCAACGCGGGTTTGGGCAGCTGTAATGCTTTTTGCGCCGCTTGATCGCTCAACCAGTTGCGGCGGGCTTCGGCGTAACGCATCAATGCCGCGACTGCATCCACGGCCGGTTCGGCACTGCGCAAGTACGGTATGCCGCCTGCGCGCATCAGCGGCACCGCGACATCGGGCATGCCCATCCAGCACACGACGAACGGTTTGCTGGTTTGTGCCCTGGCTTCAACAAAACTCTGCACGGTGATCTCGGCGTATTTGTCGGTGAAAGACAGCCAGACGATGGCGACATCGACTTTCGGGTCTGACAATAAAATTTTCAAGCTGTCGCGCATCAGCGCCGGATTGACCAGTCCCTGCGCGGTGATGTCCACCGGATTGCTGGTCGAACCAAAAGCAGGAACGACTTTGCGGAGCGCTGCCGTGGTTTCCTCGCTCAGTGTGGCGACGTTCAATCCCAGTTCTTCAGCACTGTCAGCCATCAACGCGCCTGCGCCGCCGGAGCGCGTGATGAAGCCGATACCCTTGCCGGCGGGCAAGGCACATTGTGAAAAAATATCAACAAAATCGAGTATTTGCTCATCGCTGCGGGCGCGGATGATGCCGCGCTGGTGAATCACGCCGTCGAACACCGCGTCTTCACCGGCGAGTGAACCGGTATGTGAAGCGATGGCTTTAGCGCCGGCTTTGGTGCGACCGACCTTGGTCAGCACGATCGGTTTTGCACGCCGCATGGCGTCTTCCGCAACCTCCAGCAGCCCGGGTCCGTTTTTCAAACCTTCGATATAACCGGCGCCCACCTTGATGCGGTCCTCGGCAATGATGGCGCGCATGATGTCGACGAACTGCACATCGACTTCATTGCCGGTATTCACGAAATAACTGAAGTTGAGCCCGCGTTTTCTTGCGGTGCCGGCTGTGGCTGTTCCCAGCGCACCGGATTGTGTGACAAACGCAGCAGGACCGTCCGGTGTCGGGCCCAGTGAAAACTGGCTGAACGTGGCCATCACGTTTTCGGCAACATTGACCAGCCCCAGGCAATTCGGGCCGAGGATGCGCACCCCGCTTTCTTTGATGGCTTTGCGCAATTCCGCTTCCAGGCGCACGCCATCGCCGCCGACTTCGCTGAATCCCGAACTGAATACGATTGCCGCCTTGACGCCCTTTTTGCCCAGTTCGCGCAAGGTATCGGGCACATGTTTCGCCGGTACGGCGACCACGGCCAGATCGACAGCTCCCGGTATCGAAGCGACATCCGGATAACAAGGCAGATCAAGCAGGGTCTGGTATTTGGGGTTGACCGGGAATATACCGCCGGCGTATTGCTTGTCGACCAGCGCCTTCAGCGTGCGGCCGTTGATCTTGTTGAAGTCGGAAGACGCGCCGATGACGGCGATGGAATGCGGATGCAACAGAGCCTGAATGGCGTCATTCATTTGCTGGACTCGTAAATAACAGAAGGGTCGGCGCACGATAACGGTTGAAGATTGCCGGGTCAAACCCGAGTCATGCTAGATTCGCATTCATAATA
>JAKFUJ010000336.1 GCA_021732805.1 Betaproteobacteria bacterium
CTTGTACGGCCCGGTGTGGCCGAAACCGGTGACCGAACAATAGATCAGCTTCGGATTGATCTTGCGCAGGTCTTCGTAACCCAGGCCATAACGCGCGAGGTCGCCATGCTTGTAATTCTCCAGCAGCACATCGGCGCCGGCCGCCAGCTTGCGCACCAGTTCCTGACCTTCGGGCTTGGACAGATTGATGGTGATCGATTTTTTGCCGCGGTTAGCCGCGGCGAAATATGCGGATTCCTTGGTGTCTGCCCCCTGCGCATCTTTCAGCCACGGTGGTCCGAAGGCGCGCGAATCATCGCCGCCGCCCGGCCGCTCGACCTTGATCACTTCGGCGCCGAGGTCGGCGAGGTTCTGCCCGCACCACGGCGCTGCGAGCACGCGGGAGAGATCCAGTACTTTGATATGCGATAACGGTCCGGCCATGATGTTCTCAATGATTCCTGAAGATAATAATCAAAAAACCGTTCGGGCTGAGCTTGTCGAAGGGCTCAGAGCCTGCCCCGGACTTGATCCGGGGGCGAACGGGGGTGATTTATCACGTGTGTAAGAAATAAAACTAGCGCCCCTTGAACCTGGGCTTCTGTTTGTTGATGAAGGCATCGTAACCGATGCGGTAATCGTCGGTGCTGAAGTAATCAAAGTTGGCGTCGATTTCAGCCTCGTTCAGCGGCGCAGGTTGCGGCGTCAGGCGACGCACGAATTGCTTGTGCCAGCGCGCCACCAGCGGCGCCCCGGCGCAGATGCGTTGCACCGTCGCCTGTGTTTCGGCAGCGAGTTCCGCGTCCGGCACCAGCCGCGTCAGCAAACCCTTGGCCTGCGCCTCCTGCGCGCCCCACATGCGGCCTTCGACCAGAATCTCCAACGCCACCGCACGCCCGACCAGCGGCAGCACTGCCGCAAGTTCATCGTAAGCGATGGCAAAACCGAGGCGGTTGATCGGCACGCCGAAACTCGCGCTGTGGCCGGCGATACGCAGATCGCACTGGCAAGACAGTTCAAGTCCGCCGCCGGCGCAGGCGCCGTGTATCATCGCCACGGTCGGATGCCGGCATTCACCCACCGCGCGCAATGCGCCATGCACCAGTTCACGGTGATATACCTTGCCCTGCTGTACCGTGTTGCGTTCGCTTGCAAACTCGGCAATGTCAGCGCCGGCAGCAAAGGCTTCGGTGCCGGCGCCACGCAATACCACGCAACGCAAGCCATCATCCTCCGACAACCGTTGCATCGCCGCGGCCAGCTCACGCCACATCGCCACGGTCAATGCATTCAGTTTGGGAGGATTGGACAGCATCACGGTGGCCACCGGGCCGTCGCGTGTCACCAGAATTTCGCCGCTCATGGTGCAATTTTAAACGATGGCTCCGCGCACATACGCCGCACCGATGAAAAAAGCGACGCCGCAGACCAGTCCGACAAACATGTTGCGGCGGGCCAGATGATAGGCGAGCAAGGCAACGCCACAGGCCAGCAGGCGGTCCGTCAATGCGGTCTGCGCCAGCAATCCGGAGGGTGCAACGATGATGCGTGCGATCAACCCGGCAACCAGTGCATAGGCCACGCACGATACCCACTCGAACATCGCGCTTTGCGGATTGAGCCGGCCCGACAGCAGCACGCCGAGGCCGCGCCACAGATAAGTGGCGGCAGCGCAGGCCGACAGCAGCAGCCACAGATCAGTCGTGTCGCGCATGCCGCCTCTGCAATAACCAGGCGGCGGTGCCGCCGATGAACCCCGCCCCGAGCAGGCTCCAGCCGGGCGCCACCGCATGCAGTCCCAGTGCGGTTGCCGCGCCGCAGGCCAGTGCGGTGATCGACGCACGGGTCCGCGCTTCGCCGACCAGCGTCACAAAAAAATACAGCGGCGTCAGCAGCGCCAGGCCGAATCGCGCCAGCGGCGGCAGCGCGACCAGCAACAACTGACCGATCAGCGCGAACAAGGCGGCCGAGCCCATGCATATCGCCGAGAAACCAAGGAAATAGTGCCAGCGCGATTCGACATCCATGTCTTCAAAGCGGCGCATCGCCACCGCCCAGGTGGTCATCGACACCAGTTGCGCTGCGAGCAGGAACTGCCACAGCCGGCGGCCACGGCTGCCGTCACGCATCAGCGGCAGCAGGGTCAATGTCATCGGGAAAAACCGCACAGCGCTCAGCGACACTGCCAATACTGTGGTGGCCACTGCAGCACCGCCGGCCTGCATTTCCATCAGCACCAGTTGTCCGGGCAGTGCCCAGATGGCGAAGGTCGCCGCCAGCGTCATCCAGATCGAATAGCCGGCATCGGCGGCGAGTGAACCATATCCGAGAAAACCGGCGCCGAGGACGGCGGCGGGCACACCCAGCGCTTCGCGCACGCCAGTGCGAAAGGCGCGCGCGCCGTCCGCTGTCAACGCCGCGGATCCCGCGGCTTGGGCCGGGTGCGCGGACCGGGCGCAAGCACGCCGGAGTCGAGGAATTCGGTGAGCTTGGCGAGTTGCGCCGATGACTGTTTGCGCGCTGCTTCGACATCACAACCCGACCAGTCGTAGAAACCCTTGCCGGCAGCCGCCCCGGTTTCTCCATCCTTGACCATGGATTGCAGCATCGGATTGGCTATGCCGTTATGGAACAGTTCGGGCACGATCGACGCCTGCGCGCCGGCATGGATACCGAGGCCGCTGATGTCCTTCTGCTCGATCAGGCCGGTGATACACATGCGCGGCGCCAGCATGCGACGTGCGGCATGGTCGATGTCAGCGGCGCTGGCCACGCCTTTTTCAATCAGGTAATACGCTTCATGCAGGATCGCGTGCTGCAGCCGATTGACCAGAAAGCCGACGATGGGTTTATACAACACCACCGGCTCCTTGCCGGTGCGTCGCAGCGCTTCCGCAGCAACATCCACCAGTTCCGGCGGCGTCTGCGGCCCGGCCATCACTTCCACCACCAGTGCCTGGTCGGCAGGCATGAAATAGTGCAGACCCAAAAAACGTTGCGGCCGCTTCAGCGGTTTTGCCAGCTCCACCAGATCAAGACCGGAAGTGCCCGTGGCCAGCATGAAATCGGAGTCCGGCCACGCCGCTTCCACTTCCCTGTAGACAGCCTGCTTGGTGGCGACATCCTCGGGCACCAGTTCGAGTACCAAATCCGGCGGCGTCGCCGGCAGTTTGTCGACAGCGCGTACGCCGGGCGGCAGATCTTTCAGTGATGCTGCGCGACTGCTGCGCACCGTGGTATCAAAACCCTGTTTGGCAAAAGTGCCGGCTACACCGCGACCCATCACGCCATAACCGTAAATCAGTATTGAATTAATTTTTTTGGTCATTGCCCAGCAAATCCCGGAGTTTGTCGTGCACGCTGCGCCGGATGACGCATGCATTACCAGGTAGGCTAACCAAGTTGCAACACGTTGCCAACCGTTGCAATCCGCTGAGATAACACTTTCTCCATCAGGTTGACACCATGTGGATATGGGTTTAACGTTTTCTGTAATAACAACAAACTGCGAACAGGAAGCGCGTCCGGCGTTTCC
>JAKFUJ010000469.1 GCA_021732805.1 Betaproteobacteria bacterium
AAGTGGCTGACCAGATCGACTGCCTTGTCGTGCGAACGATTGGCGACCATCAGCTGTTGCGGGCGTTTTTCCAGCAGGGGCTGCATCACCCCGCGGGCCGCACCGCCCGCTCCCATCAACAATATCCGCTTACCCGCAATCGAGAACCCGAGATTGTGTTCGAGATCGGTGACCAGACCCGTCCCGTCGGTGTTGTGACCAATCAGTTCACCATCGACCAGCTTGATGGTGTTCACCGCTTCGGCATGGGAAGCGCCGCCGACGCGGGCGCCGACCATGTTCCATGCCTGATGCTTGAACGGCACGGTAATGTTCAGCCCTTTGCCGCCTTCGCTGAAAAAACGTTCTGCCGTTTTTTTGAACGCATCCAGCGCCGCCGGCAACCGGTCATAGGCAATGTCCTGCCCGGTCTGCCGCGCGAATTCAGCGTGTATCTGCGGCGACTGGCTGTGTGCCACCGGGTTGCCGATGACTGCATAACGGTCGGTCATGGCTTACTGGCTGACGAACTGGTCCGCCCGCGTGAATGTCCAGGTGCGGGTGATGTGCAGGATGTCGGTGTCACGGGCAATGTCCGCCGGGAACGCCGAATACGGCGCGGCCATGGTGACGATCCGTACCGTGGCCTCATCCAGTATCTTGTTGCCGGAAGACTGATTGATTTCGATGCGTTCCAGGCTGCCGTTGGCCTTGATCGACACTGTTGCCACCAGCCGGCCGTAAATCCGCTGGTCGCGCGCGGTCTGCGGATAGTTCAGCTCGCCGATGCGTTCGATCTTCTGACGCCAGTCTTCGATGTAACGCGCAAAGCGGTATTCCTGGGTGCGCGCGCCGACAAATTTGCGCCGCGGCCGCTCCTGGTACGCGTTCCAGTCCTTGTTGATCTGCGCTTCCAGCCGGGCGATGGCCAGACTGCGCTGCGCCAGTTCGGCGCCGTCAATCAACGGTATTTTTTCCAGTGCCGGTTGCGGCTCCGGTTTGGTCGAGGGGTTGTTTTCCACCTGGCTCGCGCCGGATTTGGCCAGCACCTGGCGCGCTTCGCGCTCGAGGTCGGTCACCCGTTTCTGCGCGCGTTGCAACTCGATGGTCTGCGTGTCATTGGTCACTGCCGGCAGCGGGCTTTTTGCGCGCTGTTTGGCATCGGTGTTGCCGCCGCCGTCGAGATTGTGCTGTGCCAGCGCATCCGCCTTGGCCGGCTTGGCCTGTGATTTGGTATTGACCAGCACCACATCCAGCGGTGGCGCCATGTTCTGCAATTCGCGCAGGTCGGGAACCGTAAACGTCAACCCGAAAATCACAAACGCATGCACCAGCAACGACACCATGCCGGCAGCACCGAAACGGCTGCGGATGGTCATCTGCGCATAACGCCGGTCAAAATCGGCGATGCGTCGCTCGAGCTCTATGACCCGTGCGTCCAACCGGTCCACGGCATTGCCCCATGAGCCGCGACGCGGATGCTTCGCGCGACGGGGCAACGGGATGACGTTCCTGACAGGCTGAGCGCTCATACCGGGTATTCTAGGCCAGCCTCTGTAAATATCAATAAAAACATTAAAATCATGTAATTAACATAATTTCTTAAAGCTGATTCCCGAATCCGGGCCGGGGTTGGCAATTACTGACTTTGAGGCGCTTCCAGCACCGTTTTGAAGTCGAGCAGCACACCCAGTTCCAGCAAATCCACTGCGCCGACCACGAGTTCGACCCGGGCGCCGGGCATTACGGTGGCATCGATGGACGGCACGCGCTGGGTGATCGGCACCGCGTCCAGCCGCACCAGGTTTTCGCGCAGCACCACGCCGGTCACAGTCGCCGTCTGTTCCTGCAGCAGCCAGCGCAGACTCCAGTAGCGCTCCATGGTGCGCTGGTATTCGCCATACACCTCATACGCCGCCTCGAAATCGCGCATCGCCGACAGCAAGGCCGTGTCCTTGGCACTGTACACCGGCGCCTCGCCGCGCACGCGCGCGATCAACTGCCGCTGGTTGACCAGATCGGCATAACGCCGCAACGGCGAACTCGCCCACATATACTGCGCGACACCCAGACCGTCGTGTGGCCCGGCGGCCGTGCTGCTGCGCACCTTGCCGCCGCTTTGCACGCGATACAGGGCAGGCTGGCCGGCATCATGCAGTTCCCCGGCCCAGGTGCTGTTGGCGAGGATCATCAGTTCAGCCACCGCCTGGTCGATCGGCGTGCCGCGCTGGCGACGGGAAATATCGACCCTGCCGTCACTGACCTGAAACACAAACTCGGGCCGGTCTTCCATCGGCGACACATCGCCCTTGCGCGTGTGCAGGCGGCTGCCTGAGAACTGCCACAGCCAGGCCAGCGTCTCGCCCTGCGGGTGCGCGACGCTCCCTGCAGCCAGCGTCGCTGCATTGAACACCGGTTCCAGCGCATCGTGGCGCAGGTTGTCGGCAATGCGCACGCGTTCGAGCCGGGTTTCGTGGGCGGTAATCGAAAAGTCTTCCGCGACATCAAAATAAATCGACAGCGCCGGGCACTCGCGCCCCGCCGCCAGCGTGTAAGCGTCGACGGCTGCATCAGGCAGCATGGTGATCTTGCCGCCGGGGAAATACACCGTCGACATGCGCTCGCGCGCGATGGCGTCCAGCGCCGAATCCGGCGTGATGCCCAGCGCCGGCGCAGCGATATGGATGCCCAGCCGGCGCGCGCCGCCGGGCAGGGTCTGCAATGAAAATGCATCGTCGATTTCGGTGGTCGATGCATCATCGATGCTGTACGCCGCCACTTCCGCCAGCGGCAGATCGGCCGGCGCCTCGACTGCCGGCATCGGCGGGAATCCCGCGCCACGGGGGAAATGTTCGAACAGAAAACGATTCAAATGATAAGCATGAGTATCGGTCAGCGCGCCGCAACGCTCGAGCAACCGCACGGGGGTCAGCCTGGCTGCTGCCGCCGCTTCTTCCAGCGCTTTCCATTCGATGGTGTTTTTGTCGGGCTTGTAGAGCAAGGTATTGAGCAACGGCCGGAAGTCTTCCGGCAGGCGCAAAGCAGCCAGCTCTTCCACGTAAACCGCCCTGGCCTGCGCCTGCAGTTTTTTACGCTCGATACTGGCCAACGCCGCCTTCAGCGCTTCTTCCGGCGCCGCCTTGTAACGGCCGCGGCCCTTTTTGTAGAAGTACATCGGCGCGGCATGCAGGCGCATCAGCACACCGGCGGATTCGAACGCGTCCGGTGCATGCCCGTAATACTCGCGCGCCAGTACATCGTAGGCAAATTCGTCGGCATCGCAGCACTGCCACAGGAAATCAATGTCGATGGCATCGGCCTGCGCCTGCGCCTGCTGCATGAACACGGTGTGCGCGGGCAGCTCGAAGCGCAGCAGCACGGCCGATGCCTTGACCTTGGAACGTTTACCATGCGGCGCTTCGACCTGCAGCGATGTGTCGTTGTCGGCGAGCACGGCGCCGACCTTGAACTCGCCGTCTTCTTCGTAAAAAACGTTCATTTCCGTCTCTCGGTAAATGGCCATCAGGCCATTT
>JAKFUJ010000126.1 GCA_021732805.1 Betaproteobacteria bacterium
TGAAGAAACCTCAGCCCTTGCGCCGCGACATGAACACCAGTCGTTCGAACAGATGCACATCCTGTTCATTCTTGATCAGCGCACCGTGCAGCGGCGGCACGATCTTGTGCGTGTCCTGGCTGTGCAAGGCTTCCGGCGGAATATCCTCGGCCATCAGCAATTTCAGCCAGTCGAGCAGTTCCGAGGTCGTCGGTTTTTTCTTCAGCCCCGGCACTTCACGGATTTCAAAAAAGGCATTCAGCGCCTGCGACAACAGTTGCTTCTTGATGCCGGGAAAATGCACATCGACGATTTTTGCCATCGTCTCCGGGTCGGGGAAACGGATGTAATGGAAAAAACAGCGGCGCAGGAACGCGTCGGGCAACTCCTTTTCATTGTTGCTGGTGATGATCACCAGCGGCCGCTGCTGCGCCTTGACCAGTTGCTGCGTCTCATAGACATAAAACTCCATGCGATCGAGTTCGCGCAGCAGATCATTCGGAAACTCGATGTCGGCCTTGTCCACTTCGTCGATCAGCAGCACCGCCGGTTGCGCCGACTCGAAGGCTTTCCACAACATGCCCTGCACGATGTAGTTGCCGATGTCCTTGACCTTCGGGTCGCCCAGTTGCGAATCGCGCAGCCGTGACACCGCATCGTATTCATACAGACCGTGTTGTGCCTTGGTGGTGGATTTGATGTGCCACTCGAACAACGGGCGCTGCAGTGCTTTGGCGACTTCGATTGCCAGCATGGTCTTGCCGGTGCCCGGCTCGCCCTTGATCAGCAGCGGCCGCTCCAGCGCCAGCGCGGCATTGACCGCCATCATCAGGTCATCGGTGGCGACGTAATCTTCAGTGCCGGTGAAGCGAGACATTATTTATCCTTTAAAATCAATTACTTATGATAGTTCCTGAGTACAGCGCTGCAAATCGCTGCGGCGGTCGATATCCAGCAGCACGCCGGGATCATCGACATCGATCACCCGCAGCAGCGCCTGATTGCGTTGCACGACGGCACGTGCGCCGCTGTCGCCGGTGAGCGCCAGCAGCTCATGCAAAAACTGTGCAGCAAACGCCACCGGATGGCCGCGGTCGCCCTGATACGCCGGTGCAGCGATGGCTGCGCCTTCGTCCAGCGCCTGCGCCACCCGCCGTATGGATTCGGGACAAATGCGCGGCATATCAGCCAGCGCCACAATCCAGCCGCCGGCATCGCGCGTGATCCCGACACCATGCGCAAGGCTGACACCCATGCCGCGCGCTGCATCGGCACAAACAGTCACCATGCAACCTTCCTGTTCCAGCAGTTCCGCCACCGGAAAATCCCCGGGCCGCACCACGGCCGTGACTTCCAGTCCCGCCGCCCGCAGGTTGCGCGCGGCATGTGCGGCAATCGCCACGCCGTCTTCCAGCGGATGCAGCAGTTTGCCGCCGCCGAAACGCGCACCGGCGCCGGCCGCCAGCAAAATTGCCATCGGGATTTTTTCAGGGGTCGCCATAGGGGTGATTATAATGGGCCGCTTCCAAAATTGACTCCGCGGGTTCAAACCATGCCCAAGTTCTGCGCCAACCTCACCATGCTGTTCAACGAAGTGCCGTTCATGGAGCGCTTCGCAGCCGCGGCCAAGGCGGGATTCAAAGGCGTCGAATATCTGTTCCCCTACGAATACGACAAAAATGCACTGGTTGATGTACTGAACCAGCATCAGCTCACCCAGGTCCTGCACAACCTGCCGGCCGGCAACTGGGCCGGCGGTGAACGCGGCATTGCCTGCCATCCGCGGCGCGAAACCGAATTCCGCGAGGGCGTGGAGCGCACCATCGAATATGCCACCGCCCTGGGCTGCAAACAGGTCAACTGCCTCGCCGGCATCCGCCCGACCCGGCTTGATCCGATCAACGCACGCGAGACTTTCATCAACAACCTTCAATACGCAGCGCCAAAATTCAGGGAAGCCGGGATCAAGTTACTGATAGAACCGATCAATACCCGCGACATTCCGGGGTTTTTCCTGAATTACTCCCAGCAGGCACTGGACATCATCAAGGCCGTGGGTTCCGACAACCTGTTCCTGCAGTACGACATCTATCACATGCAGATCATGGAAGGCGATCTCGCCCGCGGCATCGAAGCCAATCTTGCACTGATCCCGCACATGCAGCTCGCCGACAACCCGGGGCGCCACGAACCGGGCAGCGGCGAGATCAATTTCCCATTCCTGTTCCGGCATATAGACCGCATCGGCTACCAGGGCTGGATCGGCTGCGAATACAAGCCGGCGACGACCACCGCAGCCGGGCTGGGCTGGATCAAGCCCTGGCTGGCCGCCGCTTGACGGCACCTTGACGGCACCAGTACCAGCCCACACAATGCCCCGGCAACAGACCCATAAAAACACAACGGGCTGTCCCGCATTCAACCTGAAGGAGGAGTCATGAAAGCATCACATCTTGCATCCGCGCTCGCCATTGCCGTGGCCGCAGCGTTCCCGTCGGTCTCCAGTGCGCAGCAGATGACCCTGATGACCGGCCCGCAGGGCGGCGTCTGGGTGCCGCTGGGCGGCCAACTGAAAAGCATGTGGGAAAAAGCCATCCCCGGCCTCAACATCACCGCCACCCCGGGCGCCGGCATCGCCAACGTGCGCGGCGTCGATGAAGGCAAGGCGCAGGTCGGTTTCGGCAATTCCAGCACCACGGTGGACGGCATCGCCGGCAACGCGCCGTATCCGAAAAAGATCACCAAGGTCTGCCAGATGGCCAACCTGTATCCGCAGTACTTCCAGGTCATCGCGCTGGCCGACGCCAAGGTCAATACCTTCGCCGACATGAAGGGCAAGTCGGTGGTCACCCAGCCCAAGGGCAATACCGGCGAATTGCTGACCGACCTCACGCTGAAACTGAACGGACTCAATTACCAGGCGCTGTCGAAAATCAATTTCCAGTCGTACACCGATGCCGTATCGATGATGAAGGACGGCCACGCCCAGGTATTCACACTGGGCACCACCATCCCCGCCTCCTCGGTGATGGATCTCGCCAGCGCCCGCGACATCAAGGTGGTGCCGGTCGACGACAAAACCATGGCCGAACTGCGCAAACAGAACCCCGGCTACCAGAAACTGATCGTCAAGGCCGGCACCTATCCCAAGCAGACCGCCGACGTGCCGATGATCGGTTATTCCGCGCATCTGGTCGTCTCCTGCGACCTGCCGGAACAGACCGTCTACACCATGACCAAGACGGTCGCCGCCAACATCAGCGACATGGCCTCGGTCAACAAGGCCATGGCCGGCCTGACACCGAAGGAAATGGCCGCCGACATCGGCGTGCCCTTCCACCCGGGCGCCATCAAGTTCTACAAGGAAGCGGGCGCGATGTAAACACGCGCTGCACAGGGCTACTGACGGGGCGGCGCTGCCGCCCCGTTCCACATCCGCACCGGGGAAACCATGAGCACTGCACAACAAGAACCCGTCCTCCAGATCAAGTCCGACGAAAACGCCCCCACCGCACCACAGACGCGAACGC
>JAKFUJ010000051.1 GCA_021732805.1 Betaproteobacteria bacterium
ACCACCGACAGCGCTTCGCCGCGCACATCAACCCCTTCCCAGAACGACTGGCTGCCGACCAGCACCGCATTGCCGAGATTGCGAAAACGCTGCAGCAATTCCGTGCGCGAACCTTCGCCCTGCACCAGCAGCGGGTAATCCCAGCCGCGTTTTTTGAATTCATCCATCAGCAAACCATGCGCCTCGCGCATCGCGCGCAGGCTGGTGAACAGCAGGAACGCACGACCGCGACTGGCCTCGACCACCGGCAGCACGGCTTCAACCACGGATTTTGTGTAATCCGGCGTATTCGGATCAGGCAGGTTCTGCGGCACATACAGCAGCCCCTGTTTCGCAAAATCAAAAGGACTCGCCCAGTTTGCGGTCTGCCCGGACTCGATGCCGAGTTCGTTGACGTAATGCTTGAAATCACCGTTGACCGACAGCGTCGCCGAGGTGAACACCCAGGCTTTGGCCTGCGCCTCGACCTGCTTGCGAAAAATCTCGGCAATAGACAAGGGTGTGGCGTTGAACTGCACTGACTGGTGGAACACCTCCACCCAGCGCACCAGTTCGGCATCGCTGTCGTCGCGCCAGCCTTCGAGTTGCCCGCGCAAAGTATCGGCACGCTCGAAGCACTGCTGCAGGCCTTCGCTGCGAGCCGCCTGGGTATGCAGGGTTTCGGCGAGCGTCGTCAACTTGTCGCAGGCGTCCGTCAGCGCTTCGGTAACCGGCTTGCGCTGCTTCAGCGCTGTGGCCGTCATGCGCGTGCCGTTGTCGTCAAACGCCAGGCGCAGATCGCGCGCCGCTTTCTCCAGCACACTGGCGGCGACCGGCAGCGCCGGGAAATCCTTGGCACTGGTCGCAGCTTCGATGCGTGCATCGCGTGCCAGATCGAGCAATTGCGTCGTTGATACCGACTGCCCGAAAAACAGGCTGGCGGTTTCCGGCAACTGGTGCGCCTCATCAAAGATCACCGTATTGCACGCCGGCAACAGCTCGGCCACGCTTTCCTCGCGCAGCATCACATCAGCAAAAAACAGATGGTGGTTGACCACCACCACATCGGCTTCCAGCGCCTGCTTGCGCGCCTTCATGACAAAACATTTGTCGTAGTGACCGCATTGCGAACCGAGGCAATTGTCGCGGGTGGAGGTCACCAGCGGCCACACGCCGGCGTTCTCCGGCACTTCCGACAGATCGGCGCGATCACCAGTCATCGAAATGCGCGCAAAACTTTCAATGCGTGCCAGATGCACCACGTCATCGCGTGTCGGCAGGCGACCATCATCCCTGGCGCGCTCAAGATGATGGTGGCAGACATAATTGGCGCGACCCTTGAGCAGCGCCACCGTGACCGGCACTTTCAGTGCATCGCGCACCGTTGGGATATCGCGGCCGAACAACTGATCCTGCAGCGTCTTGGTGCCGGTGGAAATGATCACCTTGCCGCCGGACAGCAAAGCCGGCACCAGATAGGCAAAGGTCTTACCGGTGCCCGTGCCCGCCTCGGCAACCATAACTAAATGATTTTTAATGATTTTTTGTATTTCCTCAGCCATTTCCAGCTGGAACGGCCGCGCCCGGAAGCCGGGAACCACCTGCGCCAATGCGCCGGTCAGGGAAAATACGGATGCGAGATCAGACACCGCGCGAGTTTAACGGGCGCGACACTTGCTGGCTATTGCAAAACCACCGCTCACAAGACATCAAGCGGACTGCGCACACCACCGCCGCCAACCTTCAGCACATGGGTGTAGATCATCGTCGTCTTCACGTCGGCGTGCCCCAGCAGTTCCTGCACCGTACGGATGTCATAACCGGATTGCAGCACCTGGGTCGCAAACGAGTGCCGCAACGTATGCGGTGTGGCCGGCTGATGCACCTGCGCCAGATGCAAAGCGCGTTTGAACGCACGCTGAAAGGCGGCTTCATGCGCATGATGCCGCCGCACAATACCGCTGCGCGGATCCGTCGACAGCGAATCCTGCGGAAATACCCAGTGCCAACTCCATGATGCCCCGGCACGCGGATATTTGCGTTCCAGCGCATGAGGCAAGTACACGCCGGGGCGGCCATCAGCGCGGTCGCGCGCCCATAACACATTCGCCCGCGCAAGCTGGCCGCGCAAGGGTTCCACCAGCGTCGCCGGCAGCATCACCGCGCGATCCTTGTTGCCTTTGGCCTCGCGCACAATGATCGTGTTGCGTGTGAAATCAATATCCTTAACACGCAAGCCCATCGCCTCCATGATGCGCAGGCCCGTGCCATACAACAACTTGGCCAACAGCAGATGTTCACCTTGCAGAAACCGGAAAATGCGTTTGACTTCGTCCGCCGACAGCACCACCGGCAGGCGCCGCACCTGCCGCGGACGCCCGATTTCGTCGAGCCAGGGCAACTCGACACCCAGAACCTCGCCAAACAGAAACAACAATGCCGACAATGCCTGCCGATGCGTGGATGCAGATACCCGGCGTTCAGCCGCCAGCCATATCAGGAACGCCTCGACCTCCGGCTTGCCCATCTCGCGCGGATGCCTTAACTTGTGAAAATGCACAAACGCCCGCACCCACTGCACATAAGTCCTCTCGGTACTGAGACTGTAATGCTTGTAGCGGATGCGCTCGCGCAGCTGATCCAGCAGCCGTACCGAGGCCAAGGGCGGGTAGTCGCTTTTGCGCCGAATTTTATTACTGTTCATATATACAGTATAATTCGGTTAACTCAATGTTTGTAAAGAGTTATATGTCGTTGATTATTGGGATGTTATCCATCGCGCCGGAATGTTATCCGACGTTTTTGACGTATAAAACTAGTTAGGCGGTAATGCAATTCTATGGACGACCTTAATAAAACATTGCGTGATATTCAAGATTATCTGTCTCCCGAATTGGATGGTTGGGAACAGATGATCTACCACTACGTATTCAGGCACACCATTCTTGAAGGCATTGACACTATTACCGTGCCGGCACGCTCTGTCGGCCCAAAAATTGGAAAAGGTCGGGATGGCGCATCTGAACTCGCGCGAAACAATATTCCAAGAAAACTCCGCACATTGGAACAAAAAGGTGCAATCAAGATATTAGGAAAAACGACGAACGGCACAAAAGTACAAATCGTGCTTCCGCGCGATATTCCGGGGCTTATTCGACAACCCGCTGAAGCTGCGGTTGTCGACATGGAAACTATTGACTTTTTTTCTTCTAGTGAAAACAGATCTCGAATTTTTGAGCGCGACGCAAGAAAGTGCTGCTATTGTTTAAAGTCAGTAGAAAATGAAGGAGCCACTCTTGATCACATCATTTCTCAAGGTGATGGCGGGAATCATTCTTACAACAATCTCGTTACCGCATGTTTTGAATGTAATTCAAGAAAGCATTCTCGGGGTGTGAGCTTCCCCCGAAATTTCGTCTTCCAGGAGGTGGGTATAAACTCAACTGACTGGAAGGAGAAGCGATGTTCAAGATACCGAAAATGGACTGCACGGCGGAGTTCAAGGAATTAACGGCGAAACGG
>JAKFUJ010000219.1 GCA_021732805.1 Betaproteobacteria bacterium
GAGCGCGCCAGCCGGATACTGCGCTCACCATTTATCGCTGGCGGCGAAACGGAGCGCGACAGCCGTGCTGTGCTGGATACGGAGTTGCGCCGTCGTGCCGAACCCGCGATCACACTGGAACGCCTGCGGGGCATGGTCGCTGAGCATGGTGGCGATTGTCCGCAACTCGCCCGACGTCTGGCGGCATTGGCCGTGTTTCGCAGAGATCGTGTGTTTGGTACGCATGCGCCATCGACATGGGCGAAAGCCCTGTCGGAAGCGCTCACTGTTGCAGGATTCCCGGGTGAGCGCAGCCTGGATTCCAGTGAATATCAGACATTGAAAAAATGGCATGACGTGGTGGCCACGTTTGCTGCGCTGGATCGCGTCGTGCCGCGCATGTCTTATGCGGAAGCACTGTCACGATTGCGCCGAGTCGCAGCTGACACCTTGTTCCAGCCGGAATCGCCGGAGGTGCCGATCCAGATCCTTGGCGTGCTTGAAGCCGGTGGACTGACTTTCGACGGACTGTGGGTCATGGGCCTCAGCGACAATAACTGGCCACCGGCGCCGCGCCCCAATCCGTTTTTACCATTGACACTGCAGCGCGCCGCGGGCCTGCCGCAGAGCACGGCTGCCGAAGTGCTGGTTGCTGCGCGGCGCACGACTGCGCAATGGTATACGGCAGCCGCGGAAGTGGTGCTGAGTCATCCCCTGCAGGAAGACGACCGTGAGCTGCGCCCCAGTCCGCTGATTGCGCAGATCACGGAGGCGGATGCAGTGATCACCAATTATCCGGAGTTTCGCGACGCGATATACGCCGCGCGCGGCGATCAACGTCTGCCGGATGAAGCGGCGCCGGCGCTCGTCGATGGCGCGGTGACGGGAGCCGGCACCGCCTTGATCAAGGATCAGGCGGCGTGCCCGTTCCGCGCTTACGCAATACATCGCCTGCATGCTGCGGCGCCTGAGGCGCCGCACGCAGGACTTGATGCCGCCGAGCGCGGCACGCTGGTGCATCGCGTGCTGGCGAAAGTCTGGGCGCAATTGCGTAGCAGCGATGCGCTTGCCGCGATCAGCGGCGCTGATCTGGATGCCTTGCTGGCCAATGCGGCCGATGCCGCGATGGAACGTATCAAGCGTGAACGGCCGACAACCTTGTCCGGACGTTTTGCCGATATCGAAAAACGGCGCCTGATCGGCCTCGCGCGTGCATGGCTGGAGCAGGATCGCCGGCGCGGCGCATTTACCGTCGTTGCCGTCGAAGACAAGCGTGGCATGGCTATCGGCGGCCTGACGCTGAATGCACGGCTGGATCGTGTCGATGAAACAGCGGATGGCCGTCGTATCGTGCTTGATTACAAAACCGGCAAGGCCACCGCCGGTTCGATGCTCGGCGTACGGCCTGATGAACCGCAACTGCCCTTGTATTTGCTGACGGCGGAACCCGGTGCTGCGGCGGTAGCGTTTGCGCAGGTGCGCGCCGGTGACATGGGTTATGTCGGGCTTGCGCGCGATGCCGACCTGCTGCCGGGCATCAAGGCCTGGGCAGAGTCACGTTATCGCGACCGCTATCCGGCGTGGCCGGATGTGGTTGCGGCCTGGCAGGCTGATCTGGAACGTATTGCGCAGCAGTTTGCCGCAGGTGTTGCGACGGTGGATCCCAAGCAGCATCCAAACACCTGCCGCCTGTGCGAGCAGCAGGCGTTTTGCCGCATCCGCGAACGCATCGAACAGACTTTCGCTGACGGGGAGGCAGAGCAGTGAGCGCCACCGTGCCCGATATCCGGCAGCGCGAGGATGCGCTGGATCCGCAACGCTCGTTCATCGTGCAGGCGCCGGCAGGATCGGGCAAGACCGAGCTGCTGATCCAGCGCTATCTGCTGCTGCTCGCGCGTGTCGATCACGCCGAAGAAATCATCGCGGTTACTTTCACCAAAAAAGCCGCGGGTGAAATGCGCGAGCGGGTACTGCAGGCACTGGCCGATGCGCAGGCGGGCAAGGCGCCGGCGTCGGCGCATGAAGCATTAACACTCAAGCTCGCTGCCGCTGCGCTGCACCGTGACCATGAAGCCGGTTGGCACCTTGCCGACAATCCCGCACAACTGCGCATCCAGACCATCGATGCCCTGTGTGCCGGGCTGACGCGGCAGATGCCGGTGCTGTCGCAGTTTGGCGCGCAGCCGGAAACGGTGGAAGACGCATCCGAACTGCATCAGGAGGCGGCGCGAGCGACGATTGCGCTGGTCAACGGTGACGGCTCCGCGGCGGCAGATGTGGAAATGGTGCTGGCGCACCTCGATAACGATGTGGCGCGCAGCGAAGCCTTGCTCGCCGACATGCTGGCGCGCCGCGACCAGTGGCTGCGCCAGATATTGCGCGGCCTTGATCGCGTCCAGCTTGAAGCAGCGCTGCAAAACGTCCGCGAGGCCGCAGTACGGCGTTTGCGCGCGGTGATTCCGCCGCAGCAGCATGCGGAAATTCATGCGCTGGCTGATTACGTGTTCGGCAATCTCGGGCAAGGTAATTTTGCCGATACTGTCGAATCCTGGATGGCGCTGGCTTTTGTATTCCTCACAGAAGACGAGCGCTGGCGGCAGCGGTTGACGAAGAACGAAGGTTTCCCCGCCGGCAAGCCCGCTCAACCATGGAAGACGCGCGCGCAATCCTTGTTTGCGGCCCTCGATGCATCAGCCGATGTGCGTCCTGCATTGGCTGCCATGCGTCGTCTGCCGTCGCCCCATTACAGCGACAGCCAATGGCAGATACTGGGCGCGATCCTGCGTCTGTTGCCGCATGCGGTGGCGCAATTGAAGCTGGTATTCCAGACTCGTCGCCAGGTCGATTTCACGGAAGTGGCACAGGGCGCCCTGCATGCGCTGGGCACCGAGGACGAACCGACCGACCTGACTTTCGCACTCGATTACCGCATCCGCCATCTGCTGATCGACGAATTCCAGGATACCTCCATCAGCCAGTCCGACCTCGTTGCCAAACTGATGCTCGGCTGGTCGCCGGATGACGGGCGCACGGTGTTTGCGGTTGGCGATCCGATGCAGTCCATCTACCGCTTTCGCGAAGCGGAAGTCGGATTGTTTTTGCGTGCGCGCAAGGAGGGTATTGCCGGTGTCGATTTGCATCCGGTGGCGCTGTCGGCGAATTTCCGTTCGCAGTCCGGCATTGTCGACTGGGTCAATACGGCATTCGCGCAAATCATGCCGGCTGCGGAAAACATTGCCTCGGGTGCGGTGCCGTATACCGCGTCAGTGGCGACACGTGCTGCGCTGGCAGGCGATGCAGTGACCGTGCATCCGCTGTTTGGCGACGCAGCCGTGGAGGAGGCGCAACGTGTCGCAGAAATCGTTCACGCTGCGCGCGCGACCGATGCAGCGACGAAGGTGGCGATCCTGGTACGCAACCGCGGTCATCTGCGTGAGATCGTGCCGGCGCTGAAGGCGGCCGGGCTGCGCTTCCGCGCCATCGACATCGAACCCCTGGGTCAGCGTCCCGTGATCCAGGA
>JAKFUJ010000059.1 GCA_021732805.1 Betaproteobacteria bacterium
CGCCCTGATGTCAGCGCGGCGCCTCCCGTGATCTCGCGAATCACCGGCGCCAGCGGATCCGTCTGGGCGCGGGCCAAGCCCGGACCCATGGCGCAGATTCCGGAAATCAGTGCGAGAAATTGTCGGCGGGCTGTCATTTCAATCATTGTTGCTTCATCAGCGCAGGGTCTGCAAATAGGCGATCACATCCTCGATCTGCTGTGCGGTCAGTATCGGCTTGCCGCGATAGGCCTCGGCCACATTATTCAGTCCGCTGACCCGGTAATAGGACGGCATCACCGTATCACGATTAAGACGGGACTGGTCCACCACCCGCAAGCGTAGTTGTGCCGCGCTCAAACGCGCGCCGACACCCGACAGGGGTGGGGCAACATTGCCCATGAAACGTTCACCGGATTCCGGCACGGCATGGCATAGCAGGCAATTGGCGTCGCGTCCTGCCATCACGGTGCGGCCACGCGCTGCATCACCGGGCATCTCTGCCAGCGACTCAGGTATCGCATCGCCGACCACATCAAACGCGGGTAAGGTTGCGGTAAACGGCGCATCTGCACAGCCGGTGACGGTGACGCTCACCGCCCCAATGACAACGGCGCGCGCAGCGATCAACCGCCACGCGCGCCGCCATGAACTGCAGCTACCCGGCATCAGATCAGCGTCAGCCCCTCATGCTTCAGCGGCAGCGTGCGCACCGGCTTGCCGGTGGCCGCGAAAATCGCGTTGAGCACGGCAGGCGCCGTCACGCAGATTGTCGGCTCGCCCACGCCGCCCCAGAAATCGTAGGTCGGCACGATGACCGTTTCGATTTTGGGCAACTGGCGCAGGCGCGCAATCGGATAGGTATGAAAGTTAAGCTCGGAAACCCGGCCATCCTTGATGGTGATTTCGGATTGCAGCGAATCAAAGCCGTACGCCACCGAACCTTCGACCTGCGCCGCGATGGTTGCCGGGTTCACTGCGTGGCCACAGTTCAGCGCCAGCACCATGCGATGCACCTTGACCTCGCCCTTGGCACTGACCGAGACCTCGGCCACCGCGGCGGAGTAGCTGGCATAACCCATGAACTGGGCGATGCCGCGAAACACGCCCTTCGGCAGCGGCTTGCCCCAGCCGCCCTTCTCCGCAGCCGCATTGAGCACGTTCAGATGCTTGGGATGATCTTTCATCAGGGCGCGGCGGAATTCCAGCGGATCCTTGCCGGCGGCTTTCGCCACCTCATCCATGAAACATTCAGTAAAGATGCCGTTCTGGTTGGTATTCACACCGCGCCACGGACCGACCGGCACATGGGTGTTGCGCATCGCGTACTCGATGCGCATGTTGGGCACCGTGTAACCGATCTGCGCGTCGTGCGGCTCGGCCCACATCCCCTGCAATTGCCGGCGATCCTTGCCGTCCTTGATATTGTGCGGCGCCAGCCAGGCATTGATCGACTGCCCCGACACGCGGATATGCAGGCCTTCCAGATTACCGTTGGCATCCACGCCAGCCGCCAGCTTGCACTGCGCAATCGGACGATAAAAATCATGCGCCTGGTCTTCTTCGCGGCTCCAGATCAGCTTCACCGGCGTTCCCGGATACTGCTTCGCAATCACCGCCGCCTGACGCACATAGTCCTGTGTGCCGCCGCGCCGCCCGAAGCCGCCGCCCAATCCGTGGTTATAGGCTTCACATTGCGCCAGCGGGACACCGGAAGCCGATGACAGCGCCGCCATCGATGCTTCGGCGTTCTGGCTGGGCATCCACACTTCGGCCTTGTCGGCGGAAATGCGCACCGTGCAATTCATCGGCTCCATGCAGGCATGCGACACAAAGGGCACGCTGTAAACCGCTTCGACTTTTTTCGCGGCACCGGCAATGGCACCCAGTGCATCACCGACATTGGTGTCGGCAAAAGCATCGTTTGCGGTCAGGCCTTCCTTGAGGCGCGCCGCGATGGTGGCGCTGGACTCCTTGCCATTGGCGGACTCGTCCCAGACGATGGGCAACGCATCCAGCGCAGTTTTGGCGTGCCACCAGGTGTCGGCAACCACGACTACTGCGGTATCGCCAACTTTCATTGCGCCGCGCACACCCCGCCGGCCCTTGATCTTGCTCTCGTCAAAACTGACGACTTTGCTGCCGAACACCGGCGCATCCTTGATCGCCGCATGCAACATGCCGGGCAATTTGACGTCGATCGCATAAATCCGGCTGCCATCGACCTTGTCGGCGGTGTCCAGCCGTTTCACCGGCTTCCCGGCCACCTTCCATTCACGCGGATTTTTCAGCTTGATGCTCTTGAATTCCGGCGCCGGAATTTTTGCGGCGGCTGCCGCCACCTTGCCGTACGATGTCTTGCGTCCGGAACCGGCATGGGTGATCACACCGTCGGCAACCGTGAGTTCACCCACCGGCACATTCCATTCGTTCGCCGCCGCCTGCAGCAACATGATGCGCGCCGCAGCGCCGCCCTGACGCACATAATCCTGCGAGCCGCGAATGCCGCGGCTGCCGCCGGTGGACATGTCGCGCCACACGCGTTTGCGGGCGAGGTTGCCGCCCGGGGAAATCGGTTCGATCGCCACCTTTTTCCAGTCACATTCGAGTTCTTCAGCCACCAGCTGGGCAAGCCCGGTATGTGTGCCCTGGCCCATTTCCGCACGTGCAATGCGGATCACGCAGGTGTCGTCGGGTTTGACCACCACCCAGGAATTGACCTCGGTGCTCGACGCGCCCTCGGCCGCTGTTGCGGTTCCAAACGGCAGCGTGATGCCCAGCGCCAGCCCGCCGCCCGCTGCAGCCGAACCGACGATGAAGCGGCGACGGGACTCATTGGTGATCTCGGGTGAAATCTTGTTGGTCATGATCGCGCTCCCCAGGCTTTCGACTCGGATTGTTCGGCTTCGGCCATCACCACTTCATTGCCGGTGGGACCGGCGCCCATGTGGATCACCGAACCACCGCCGCCCTTGCCGGTACCCGCGGCCATGTGCACGGCAGCGCGGATGCGCTGATAAGTGCCGCAGCGGCAGATGTTGGTCATTGCATCGTCGATGTCCTGATCCGTCGGTTTCGGCTTTTTCGCGAGCAGCGCAGTTGCCGCCATGATCTGGCCGGACTGGCAGTATCCGCACTGCGGCACGTCGAGCGCAATCCACGCTTTCTGTATCGGGTGTGAACGGTCCTTGGACACACCCTCGATGGTCACAATCCTGTCTTCGGGCTTGATCGCGCTGACCGGCAGCACACAGGTGCGCACCACATCGCCATTGAGATGGACCGAGCAGGCGCCGCATTGCGCCACGCCGCAGCCGTATTTGGTGCCGGTCAATCCGATGTGTTCACGGATGACCCAGAGCAGGGGGGTATCGGGTTCGACATCGACCTGATGCGAACGGCCGTTGATGTTCAGTTGAGCCATGTTGTCTCCTCAGCGTTGATCCGGACGACGCGCAGCCGCACCGCGGCATTCGACTGCGGGCGCCAAAAAGCTGCCCGAGGGGAACATCAGTAGCGT
>JAKFUJ010000307.1 GCA_021732805.1 Betaproteobacteria bacterium
GTCATGGGCGGACAGGGCGGCGCACATGGCGGCATTGCCCTTGCCGACGACGACGACGTCGAATTCCTGTTGCATATTGTGGAACCTTTCGCTGGCGGATTTCAGGGGAGGCCGGGATTATCCGCCCCCGGCACTGTTGAGTAAAATGACATTGTTGCAACAATTGTTCTCCTTGACGCATCAATCTAGAATCCCGCTTATTACAATTCCGCTCACCCATGAATCTCGACGTCCACGGCCTCCAGGCCTTCGCCCGCATTGCGGAACTCGGCACCTTCCAGAAGGCGGCCGCAGCGCTGTTTTTGTCGCAGTCCGCATTGTCGCGGCGCATCAGCAAGCTGGAGGCAGACCTTGGCGTGCGTCTGCTCGACCGCACCACGCGCCGGGTGCGCCTGACCGCGGTCGGCCGCGATTTCCTGCCGCAGGCGCGACGCCTGATCGAGGAACTCGAAACTTCGATCACCGGACTGCGCGACATGGCCAGACACGGCTCAGGACAGGTGGTTCTGGGCTGCGTGCCGACGGCGGCGATGCACATCCTGCCGCCGGTGATCCGCGATTACAGCGCAAAGCATCCCGACAACCGCATTCGCATCCTCGACGTGCATGCCAACGAAGTGCTGCAGGCGGTGCTGCGCGGCGAGGCCGAGTTCGGCCTGACGCTGTCCGGCGCCGACGAACCCGACATCGAAACCGAGCCGCTGTTCGACGATCCGTTTGTGCTGGCCTGCCACAAGGACCACCCGCTGGCGAAACGCCGCAGCGTGAAATGGGCTGACCTGGCGCAGCACCGGGTGATTACCGTCGGCCGCCTCAGTGGCAACCGTGCGCTGCTTGATTTCGGACTGTCCAGCACATTGCCGCAGCAGCGCTGGACCTATGAAGTGCAGCATTCATTCTCGACCGGGCTCGGCCTGGTCGAAGCCGGCATCGGCGTGATTGCGGTGCCGATGCTGGCGCTGGCGGGGCGGAAAAATTCAAACCTGGTCAGCCGGCCGCTGGTCGAACCGAAACTGACGCGTACGCTGGTGGTGATCCGGCGGCGTGGCGTGACGCTGTCACCGGCGGCGCAGGAATTCCTCGCGATGCTGAAAAAACGCTGGGCCAGTCCGCGGCGGGAAGGACGTGTACGCAGTTGAGTATTTGAATGTGTTATCAGTTTCGGGGTAATGTGCTTGTATTCGTTCGGGAGGAGTCATAATGAAAAGCGTAATTAATAATGCCGTTTGGAAAGTCGCAGTCACAGGAGCCTTGCTGGCGGTGATGTCACATGCCGTTGCGCAGCAGCCGGCCTATCCCAGCAGACCCATCCGTCTGATTGCGTCGCAATCACCCGGTGGCGGTATCGACACCGTTGCCCGCATTATTGCGCCCCGGTTGGGCGAAGCCTTGGGTCAGAACGTGATGATCGACAATCGCGCCGGCGCCAACGGCTCGCTGGCCGGGGAACTGACTGCCAAGTCGCCACCTGACGGCTACACGATGATGCTGGGCGCCGTGGGCAACCTCGGATCCAATGCGTTTTTTATCAAGAACATGACCTATGACCCGCTGCGTGATTTAGCGCCAGTGACGCCGGTGGTGACCAGCGGCAGTGTGCTGGTGATCCATCCTTCGTTACCTGCGAAATCGATGCGGGAACTGCTGGCCCTGGCCCGCGCGCGACCGGGGGAACTGGCCTACGGTTCTTCGGGAGTCGGCGGATCCGGCCATTTGGCTTCGGGCCTGCTGCAGTCGATGGCCAAGATCAAGCTGCTGCACGTGCCCTACAAGGGTAACGGTCCGGCCGTCCTCAATCTGGTGGCCGGGGAAGTGCAGCTGTCGTTTGCCTCTCCGGCGAGCGTATCGACATACATCAACTCCGGACGGCTGCGGCCGCTGGCGATTGGCACTGCAAATCGGTCGAAGATATTTCCGGAACTGCCGACAATTGCCGAAGCGGGAGTTCCCGGGTACGAAGCGAAAAGCTGGTACGGTATTGTCGTCGCGGCAAAAACGCCGCAAGCCATCGTATTCCGGCTCAACAAGGATATCGTGCAAGTCCTCAACAGGCCTGATGCCGTGGAGTTGATGCTTGCCCAGGGCGAGGTCTGGACCAGCACGCCGGAAGCCTTCGCTGCCTTCCTCAAGTCTGAATACGACAAGTGGGGACGTGTGATCCGCGAGCAGGGCATTACCGCGAGTTGAGCGGTGCGGCGCAAGTTACGGTATTGAGGATTCGCCCGTGCTGATCGTTGATTCGCAAGTCCATATCTGGGCCGCCAATACGCCGGAGCGGCCCTGGGCGGAAAAAGCAAAGCCGCATCGTCCGGAGCCTTTTGGCAAGAACGAACTGCTGCCGGAGATGAAAGCGGCCGGTGTCGACCGCGTGGTGATCGTGCCGCCGAGCCTGGACCGCACGCGCAATGATCTTGCGCTGGATGCGGCGCAATCACATCCCGGTCAATTCGCAGTGATGGGCAAGATCAATCCGGCCACCCATCCGCGCGGCACGCTGGCGGACTGGCGCAAACAACCGGGCATGTTGGGCCTGCGTTTCAATTTCAAGAAAAACATGGAGAAGCTGTCGAACCCGGAGCACATGGGCTGGGTATGGACTGAGGCCGAGGCGGCGGGTATTCCGCTGTATGTCGGCGTGGACCATCCGGCGGTTACACTGGTTGATGCGGTGGCCGAGCGTCATCCGCGGCTGCACATCATCCTCGATCACATGGCACTGGCCGGCGGCATCAAGGACGACGAAGCCTTCCGCAATATCGACAGGCTGCTGGCGATTGCCAAACGGCCGAACGTCGCGGTGAAAGTCAGTGCGCTGCCCGGTTACAGCACGGCACCTTATCCTTACCGCAATCTGCATGACCCCGTGAAACGCGTTTATGACGCCTTCGGGCCCGGTCGCATGTTCTGGGGCAGCGACCTGACACGGCTCAAATGCACTTACCGCCAGTGTGTGACGCTGTTCACCGAAGAAATGCCCTGGCTGACGGCCGGGGATCTGGAATTGATCATGGGCCGCGCCTTGTGCGAATGGATAGGCTGGCCGGCCGATCAGTAAACGACCCAAGGGGCAAGGGTCGAGTGGAACATGGTCAGACCCGGGCGCGCAATGAACTGCCGGCGTCGATGGTGACGACGGTGCCGCTGATGTAGGAGGCGCGTGCCGAGGCGAGGAAGGTCACCAGGTCCGACACTTCGGATGGTTTGCCCGCACGGCCGAAGGGTAATGAAGCCACAACCTTGGCCTGTAGCTCGGGCCAGCGCGATTCATCACCGAATTGCTGCAGAGCCTGTTCCTTGAAGTGTCCGATCTGGCGTTCGGTTTCTATGCGTCCCGGATTCACGCCGACCACGCGAATGCCGTGGTCGACGCTCTCCGAACCCAGCGCGCGTGTGAATGCCATCAGTCCGGCATTACCGGTGGTTCCAGTGATGTAGTTGGAGCGGTGGCGTTCACCGGCAACACCAATGATGTTGACAATGGCCCCGGCTTTGCGC
>JAKFUJ010000218.1 GCA_021732805.1 Betaproteobacteria bacterium
TGCCGGCAAGTCCGCGCCCATCGACTGATCTCACCACCGGACAGTTGACGATGATGAGTGTCCGGGCCAGGCGGACATCGCCCTTTTCCTGGGCATCGAGGATGGCTTCTTCGGAATTGAGCAGACGAGGTGTGCGTCCCGCTGACCAATGCACAAACATGGCCTGCCACAGGGGGCTGTAGCTGCGATCTTGGTTGTCGGGTCCGGTCGGGCGGGGCGCTGAGGGGAAAACGACGAGTTGCTCTTTGTCGGGAAACATGTATACCCGATCCACTCCCGTTCGGGCGCCTGGACCGGCGTCCGCCGGCACGGCGGCTTCGGCGAGTCGCGGCACGTAGTTGACGCCCAATTCGCGAGCCATCCCGGGGTCGGATACGTCGGTGGTGATGTATTCAATCTGGCGACCTTCAAACCAGGCCAGATTCAGAGGCAGGGTGACCTCGCGTTTTGGCGGCGGCGCTTCAGGCAGTGTGCTGCAGCCAGCGACGAGCAGCACGGCAGCCAGCACCAGCGGGACGGATACACGTCTCATATCCGCGGCATTTGTGCGGCATGCCGGGGATGCGCAGAGCGGGTCCGTCGCGTTCCGCCCAGTACGCTGATGGCGATAAAGGCAGGGCGCAGATGAAAATCCGGAATGAGTGGGCATGGGGTGGTGTGGTGCAGGGGTCGCGGTTGTTGGCGGAGTAGGCAAGTAACCCGGAGATGCAATCAGTGTATCGCGAAAGTTGATCAAGGCTTTTCAATATTCAGAGTTTCCGGATCAATCAGTCCCGTGCACAGTTAAAATATTCTTCCGCGCGGCCTGTGATGGCCGCCCTTCTTCAAAGGTCAACGAGGCTTGGTCAGCCATCGCTGCTTCTCCCCCGGAACTTGTCAGCAGGCCCCGGAGGTTTGTGTGCTTAAACAGCATCATTGCCGATGCGCATTGCCAAAGCCGAACTCAAAACTCTCCCCCGGCTCGTGTTGCCAGATCACGCGATCGTCGGTGACGGTCAGAAACCAGCCCTCCGGATTACCAATAGGACCGCTGACCGGTTTCGGCGTCAGCACAGCCACCGCACCGCCGTGTTGCGGATCGCGCACGGATTCATAGACGATGGCTTCGATGTTCTGTTCGCGCGCCTTGCGCGCCAGCGCCTGGGTTTCGGCATAACGGTCGGGATCGGTCCAGGTTTTGTGTTTGCGGACATGCGGCGGTTTGCGCAGGTCGATGGCCGCGGCGGTTTTGACGTCGGCGGCGAACAGGCTCATCGGTTTGGCTTCGAGCAGCGACAACCCTGCGCTGTCCTGCACAAAACGCCAGCGCCAGTAGCCGACTTCGGCGCAGGCGGTGCGGCGCTCGAGCGCGGCGTAGAACACGCCCGGATCATGCGGCGCACGAAAACGGCTGCCGGGCGGCGGCGGCGTGTAGCGGAACGGCGTGAAGATCAGCCAGTGTTTGCCGCGTGCTTCCTGCGGAACCGGCGGCTTGGTTTGTTCAAGAATGGTTTCGAGTGTGGATTGATCAGCGAGGCTGTTGTCGACCAGCTTCATGGTGGCGATGCGGTGCTGCGCTTCGACGGCGCGCCAGACGCGGGTGCGCAGGGCTTCGGTTTTGAATGCGGGGTTCACGCGCGGGCGCGGGCAGCATCAAGGTAATCCACCACGCGCACCAGGCCTGCGGCTGAAGTGATCAGTGTCGCCGGCTTTGCATCGTTGAGTCCGCGGTTGCGGCTGTTGAGCCACGCCAGCGCTTCGTCGCCGGAGGTGATCGATTCGAGCGCGCGATACAGGCGCACGAACAGCGCGGCGAATTCCCATTCCTTGCGGCTTTCGTCGAGCAGGTACGCACCCTGGCGCATGCGGCTGACCTGCGGCGCGCTGATGCCCAGCAGTTTTGCGAGCACGGCCTGCGGGATTTCGAGCAGGTCGGCGGCCTTCAGCGTGGCGATGGTCAGTACGCGCCTGCGGTCCGCGGCGGTGGCGGAATCGGTGACGAGAGCGACGGTGTCGGTGGCCATGATGTCTCCGGAATATCTTTGGAAGAGTCCTTGACGGTGAATTTCTATTGAAATAATTTTAGTATTAAATTCCTATTGAAATCAAGTGCCAAGTGAATTTGAGCGCATTATCTCTATAAGCAATTGTTTTTAAACATAATTTTAAGTAAAATCGACGTCGCATGAAAAACCGGTGGCATGAACTGCGCGGGAGGCTGGGCGCTGCGCTGGAAGGCCAGCGCCTGCGCGTATCGCGCGCCGAGGCGTTGCCGCAGTTCGCCGTGCTCGGCATTCTCTGCGGTCTGCTTGCAGCGGTGGTGATGATTGCGTTCCGCGGCGTGATCGAACTGGCGCAAGGCGTGTTGCTGCCACCCGGAGGCCCGGAGAACTATGAGGACCTGAGCGTTGCCGCGCGTTGCATTTTTCCGGTGGTGGGCGTGCTGATCATCGCCGCGCTGTTCCACCGTCTGTCGGATGCGACCCGCAACACCGGCCCGGTGCATGTACTGGAGCGCCTGGCGTATCACCAGGGACGGCTGCCGCTGAAAAGCGCCATCGTGCAGTTTGTCAGTGCCGCGGTGGCCATTGTCGCCGGCTGTCGGTCGGCCGCGAGGGGCCGGCGATTCATCTCGGCGCGGCCAGTGCCAGTCTCGCCGGACAGCACCTGCGGCTGCCCAACAACAGTCTGCGCATCCTCGTCGGTTGCGGCGTCGCCGCGCAATCGCGGCGTCGTTCAATACGCCGCTGGCCGGCGTCGCGTTCGCGATGGAAGTGGTGCTGATGGAATACACCGTGGTCGGTTTTGCGCCGGTGATCCTCGCCGCGGTGAGCGCGACTGCGCTGACACATGTGGTGTATGGCAGTGCAGTGGCTTTTGCGGTGCCGCCGGTGATCCTCAAGTCGGCATGGGAGCTGCCTTATGTGCTGGGAATGGGGTTGTTGATTGGTTTCCTGGCGGCGGCTTTTATTGCGATTGTTGATAACACGGCGCGCTTTAACAAAACCTGGTCGTTCTGGCTGCGCGCGCTGCTGGCGGGCGTGCTGACCGGACTGTGTGACTGGCCAGCGCCGCAGATCATGGGCGTCGGCCACGACATGGTGGGCAGCACGTTGCTTGGCAATGTGGCGATTTCAGTTCTGCTGGCGATCATCGTGTTCAAGTTGCTGGCAACCGGGCTGACCATCGGTATGGGCATGCCCGGCGGTCTGATCCGTCCGCTGGTGGTGATTGGCGCGGCGGCAGGCAGTGCGCTCGGGGTGTTCGGCCAGTGGTTTGCACCGGACAGCGTGTCATCACCGGCGCTTTATGCACTGATCGGCATCGGCGCGATGATGGCCGGAACGCTGCATGCGCCACTGGCTGCACTGACCGCGATGCTTGAACTGACCGGCAATCCCAACATCATCTGGCCCGGCATGCTGGCGGTGATCGCCGCCTATGGCATTTCACGCGTGGTCTTCGGTCAGCAGCCGATATTCATCACGCTGATGCGCGCG
>JAKFUJ010000162.1 GCA_021732805.1 Betaproteobacteria bacterium
TGCAGCGCCTCCGCGCACCACGCCATCAACCATTGCGACAAATGCAATAACGCATCGACCGGCAACACCAGTCCGGCCAGCGCCAGCGGCACCACCACCAGACTGACCAGCGGAATCGCCAGCGCATTGGCGATGGGCGACACCAGCGACACCTGCTGAAACATCGCCAGCAGTGCCGGCACCAGTGCCAGGGTCACGGCCCATTGCACCCGCGCCCAGGTCATCAGCCAGTGCGGCTGGCGCAAACGATTGACCGACACCAGCATGATGATCGCCACTGCGCCGAACGACAGCCAGAACCCGGGCGCGAGTACAGCCCACGGATCAATCACCAGCACGGCCAGCAATGCCGTAGCGAGCACCGGCCCCGCGGCCGTTACGCGGCCGCTCCACAGTGCAACCGCCACCACGGCGAGCATGAACACCGTGCGTTGCGCCGGCACCGCGAATCCGGCAAGCAGCGCATAAGCGATGGCCACCAGCAGACCGGCGACGGCTGCGGCCTTGACTGCCGGCAGCGCGAGTGTCAGCCGTGCGCTGCGCCGCCACGCAAAATTCATCAGCGCAAACGCCAGACCGGAGAGCATGGTGACGTGCAATCCTGAAATGCTCATCAGATGATTGACCCCGGTGCGCGTAAACACCTGCCACTGTTCCGGCGGTATCGCGCGCTGGTCGCCCATTGCCAGCGCGGCGATCACACCGCTGGCCGGCGCATCACCGAGCACGCCCTGGATCCGGCTGCGCATGCGTTCACGCACGACTTCCACCCAGTACGCCGGCTCATGCACCATGGCCTGCAAACGCCGGGCGCCGCTTTTCGGGCGCACGTATCCGGTGGCGCGGATACCGCGCTCGAGCAGCCACGCTTCGTAATCAAAACCATGCGGATTGGCCAGGCCGTGCGGCCGTTTCAGGCGCACCGTCAGTTGCCAGCGTTCGCCCGGATGGATATCGGGCAGGGCTGCAGGTCTTTCATCACGCGCACCGCTACCCCACCACGACAGCACAATGCGTTGCGGCACCTGCGCACCGGGCGTGATGACTTCTTCGACATTGAACTCGAACCGCAGGCTGCGTTCATAGCTTTGCGGCAAACTGGCAATGACACCGCTGACCGTGATGTCGCGGCCTTCCCATTCGGCGGACAAGGCATCGGCCAGCCGCCACTGCGCGCAGCTTGCAGCCCACATGAAACCGGCGAAACCACACAACATCAGGATCAGCAGCCATCGCGATGCACGGACCACGGCATGTTCGCCGCGCAGCACCATCAGCAGCAACGCAGCGGGAATCAGCGCAGCCGCCCACCACAGGGCCGGCAGCGCTGCCTGCTGCTGCAGCCACCATATACCGGCGGCAAAAGCGATAATGGGAATAACCACGATCATCCCCTAACGCAGCGCCACCCGCGCCGCTGACCGCAGCCGCTACAATCGGCACCAAGAAAACGCAATGCCCCGTAAATATTTCCGTAAATACCTGCCCACCCACCAGTCGATCACCGGCAACCGCTGGATCGCCTGGTGCGGACCGTGGCTGAAGCATCACAACCTGTGGCATCTGCACCGGCGTTCGGTCGCCGGCGGCGTAGCAGTCGGCCTGTTTGCCGGACTGGTGCCGGGACCGCTGCAGATCGTCACCGCCGTGCTGCTGTCGATCCTGTTTCGCGTCAACCTGCCGGTGGCGGCGCTGATGACGCTGTATACCAATCCGCTGACCATCGTGCCGCTGTATTACATTGCCTACCGCTACGGGGCGCTGGTCACCATGCACGATGCCGCCGATCAGTTACCGGCAACATTCACCATGTCCGGCCACACGCTGACCAGCTGGATACCGGCCATGTTCGACTGGATGCTGTCGCTGGGCAAACCGCTGGCGGTGGGTTTGCCGCTGCTGGCGATCACGCTCGCGGCCATCGGTTATCTGCTGACGGACAATGCGTGGAAAATCTACACACGCACCACCTGGCATCATCGACGGCAACGACGCAAAAAGGAAATGTCATGACAGCCCCCGCCTACTGGACCCGCGCCAAACGCGAACTCAAAAAGGCCGATCCCGTGCTCGGCGCACTGATCGTGCGCTACAAAGGGCTGACGCTGGCCAGCCGCGGCGACGCCTTCCAGACACTGGCGCGCTCGATCGTCGGCCAGCAGATTTCAGTGAGGGCCGCGCAAAGCGTGTGGGAGCGTTTCGCTGCTGCTGTCGGTGACATGCAGCCAAAGCGCGTGCTGAAACTGTCCGAAGTACAACTGCGCGGCTGCGGCCTGTCCGGACAGAAAGTGAAATACCTGCGCGATCTGTCTGAACGTTTCGCCGGCGGCACGATCGACGTCGCCAGCTGGCACAACATGGATGACGAAACACTGATTGCCGACCTGACGCAGGTCAAGGGCATCGGTCGCTGGACCGCGGAGATGTTCCTGATTTTTTACCTGACGCGGCCCGACGTGTTTCCGCTGGGCGACCTCGGCGTGCAGCGCGCGTTGAGCCTTCATTACAATAAAGGCCGTCCGTTATCCGACCGGCGCATCGCGGCATTGGGCAAACTGTGGTCGCCGTGGCGCTCGGTTGCCACCTGGTATCTGTGGCGCAGCCTGGATCCGGTGCCGGTGGAGTATTAGAAAGCCAGTGGTTAAAATAGTTAATAAAATCAATAATTTATAATAATTCCTGTGGAATCACCCACTGCATCCCCGCCATTGACCATGCCCCACAGCGAATTCGTCACGGCGTATCGCAACGGCACGGTCATCGTCAATTTCGATCCCAAACTCGCCGCGCGTTTTCTGAGCGCACAACTGCTGCTGCCGCTATTCATGATGCCGGTGCTCGGCATCGGCGTGGCACTGGCGCTGGTCGGCTGGATCTGGAGCGGACTGATCGTGATCGCACTCGCCATCATCGTCCCCCGGATGATCAAACGCAGTGCGCCGCATTTTCTGCTGCAACAGGCACTGGCAGACGAGAATATTTACGGCAACCTGCAGCGGGCCAGCGTTATTCAGATCGTTACGCGCCGCTGACTCAATGGCGGGCAGTCGCTAAAAGACTAAAATTAACAAGGATAGACAGGATTTACAGGATGAAGGCCTCTGCTGGCCGGAACCACCTGACCCACAGAGACTTGAGTCTTTTATCCTGCAAATCCTGTTCATTCTGTTCAATTTCCAGATCGTTACGCGCCGCTGACTCAATGGCGGGCAGTCGCTAAAAGACTAAAATTAACAAGGATAGACAGGATTCACAGGATGAAGGCCCCTGCTGGCCGGAACCACCTGACCCACAGAGACTTGAGTCTTTTATCCTGCAAATCCTGTCCATCCTGTTCAATTGCTGTTGACGTAGGGCTTCAGCATGCCGTCTTCAAGTTCGAGTATGCTGTCGGCACGTTCGGCAATGCGCAGATCGTGGGTGACGATGACAAAACTCGTGTTCATGTCGCGATTCAGCTGCAACATCAAGTCAA
>JAKFUJ010000303.1 GCA_021732805.1 Betaproteobacteria bacterium
GTACAAGGATGTGCGCAACTATTACCGGATGAATCTGTTTATCGGCAGCTATTATCATTTCCTCACCACCGGACGCGCGCAGAACGCCTATCCGTGAGTGCTGCGCACGCTTTATTTTCATTTCACATCCCGATCAGGAGCCTGTCTTGACATTGACCGCCCGCCTTGCCCCCGTGTTGCTTGCCGTCTGTGCCGCGACTGCGGTTGCCCAGCAGAAAGTGAATCCGCCGGTTGCCACCTACTGGATGAGCATCGACACCGCTTCCGGACTGCCGATGGGCGGCGCCGGTGGCGGCGGGATGTCGTCGATGGACATCGGCCGCATGATGATGGGAGGCGGTGCCGGCGGCGGCGCCAACCGCTCGATGCTGCTTGAACTCGGTTCGCAGCGCACAGCCAGCGGTTCGCCGTCGGCGAAACATGACATTCCGCCGGGTCTCAACATGGGCGCCGGCCTGCCGCTGGAGACGCCGCAGCGCACACGCGCCGAACCCCGTGAAGACGGCATGCCGGAGAATTTCGAGAAACCGCGCGGACGGCTGCTGATTTACTGGGGCTGCAACGAGCAGGCCGGTTCGGGTCAGCCCTATGTGATCGACTTTGCAAAAATGGCCCAGGGGCAGATGCCGCAGGGCCTGTTCAACCGGCGCATCAACGTGCTGCGGGGGCCATCGATGTCGCGCAGCCGCACCTATGGCGACTGGCCCAACCAGCGGGATAGCACGCGCGTTTCCGCTGACGGCAGTCTGCGTGGCGAACACATGGTCAAGGGAAATTACTCACCCGACATCCGTTTCACGCTCGTCGACAAATATGACTTCATGGAGCCGGTGAATCTGGCCATGCGCAAATCCGGCGGCGGAGGCATGAATGTGTCGT
Source organism: Betaproteobacteria bacterium (assembly GCA_021732805.1). GTDB lineage: Bacteria > Pseudomonadota > Gammaproteobacteria > Burkholderiales > SG8-41. The sequence goes on from JAKFUJ010000303.1 coordinate 880, forward strand.
GGAACGGTGTCGCCAATGCCCAGGGTTATTTTGCGACGGCGATGGGCGGAGGCAAGGGCGGTTCGGAAGACGTGGTGTTCTGGAGTTCCAGCACCACCCGCGAATTCGGCGAGTTGCTGATGACCTGGCTGCCACCGTCGGAAGTGGCGCGGCTCGTTCGCGAGAAGGTGGTGATGCCGCCATCGACCACCGAATGTACTGTGCCGGCGCAGTTTGTCGAGGCGGCGCCTTCCGCCTTCGTACGCTTCATTGCCTATGGCGAAGAAGCCAATTTTGCCCATCCGCCGCGGCCCCAGGATCCGAAAGCGGCATGGAGTCCGGAATGGGCGGTCAAGGTGCGCCTGAAGTCCACCGCGTCATCGCTGCTGGGTGAAGAGGGCATGGGCAGTGGTGGCCGTTCCACCCGCTCCCGTGGTGGCGAGGCGCCGGCCGAAGGCGGAGCGCAGCAGGGCGGCAGCGCGCCGGCCGTGGATCCGGTGCAGGAAGGCCTGAAGGCGCTGAAAGGACTTTTTGGACGATGAGCGGCTGTTGGGCCGATGGTGATGCTGGAAGCGGTCTCTGCTGATATCCGCTTTTTACATCATCACCCGGCCGCCGTTGACGTCGAGTACCACACCGTTGATATAGGCGGCGGCATCGGAAGCGAGGAACAGCATCGCCTGCGCATGGTCTTCAGGCACCGCCAGCCGGCGCAGCGGCACCTGTGATGCGATGCGCTCAATGTCGGCTTCAGTGCGCAGTGCAGCGACGCGCGGCGTCAGCGTGGTGATCGGCGCGATGGCATTGGCAGTGATGTTGTCCGGTCCCAGTTGGTACGCAAGGAAACGCGTCAGTTGCGTCACGCCGGCCTTGGCCGCGCCGTAGGCCGGCGAAGAGGCGGCGTGCACCGTGCGCCCGGAAATCGACGACACGTTGATGATGCGACCCGCTCCGGATTTTTTCAGATGCGGGATTGCCATTTTGCAGATCAGGAACACGCTGCGCAGGTTCAGTGCCACCGTGCGGTCCCATTCCTCGATGGTCATGTCTTCCACTGTGGCGAGCTGTTGGTAGCCGCCGGCGCAGTTGATGACAATATCAATCCCGCCAAAGGCCTGCACAATGCCGGCAATGGCCTGTTCAACCAATGCCGCGTCCGTGATGTCGGTTTTGAAGACCTGCGCCGTGCCGCCGTTCCCGGAAATTCCGGCTGCGACCTTGTTGCCATTGTCGGCGTCAATGTCGACTACGGCCACCTTGCAGCCCTGCGCTGCGAACAGACGCGCTGTTTCCGCGCCGATGCCCTGTGCGGCCCCGGTAATCAATGCGGTGCGTCCTGCCAGTTCGGGATAATTCGCCATCGGTGACTCCGTGAGTTGAATCGTTGTTTTAAGCGGGTTTGGTTATGGCTTTGCGGTTGAGCAGCGAACCGCCGCCCATCAGCATCGCACAGGTCCAGAAAATCGGCGCCACACCCATCGCGGCGCCGATGACGCCGAACAGCGGCGGCACCACGACATGCGCGCCATAACTGACCGCGAGTCGCATGGAAATCGCTTCAGCCGAGCGGCCCGGCGGACTGGCGTTGAAGGCAAGGATCATCGACAGCGGCTGGCCGCAGCCCAGCCCCAGGCCGAGGGCGAAGGCGATGCCGGCCAGCAGCAGCGCGCTGCCGGTCAGCGGAAACATCATGAAGGCAATGCCGGAGATGGCCAGCGCACCAGCGAGCATCGCGCGCTCGCCGTAACGTTTGGTGATCGGCGGTATCGCCAGCCGGGTGATGAATGCCGCCGCGCCGAACGCGCCCATGATCAGACCGATGGTCGTCGCACTGAAGCCGAGATCGTGGCCGTAAATCGGCATGTACAGATTGAACAGATCGAGACCGGCCATCACCACGCCGTTCGACAGCAGCGCGTTGCGCATCGCCGGTGACGCCAGCAGGTCTTTCAGATTGCGCGGCGTCTGGGCGCCGGTATTCGCAGTCACCGGGTGCGGAAGGGTGTGACGCTTCAACGCCACGATCAAGCCACTCAGCGCCGGAATTGCCGCCATGATCAGGAACGCCGGCTGGTGTGTAAGCACGTCGATGGCCACGCCGACCGTGATCGGCCCCAGTACCGAACCGGTTGATTCGCCGAGACTGTAATGGCTGTAATTGCGGGTACGGTTATCGGCGGTGGACAGCCTGCCGACCATGTTCTGTGCAGCGACGACCCACAGCATGCTGGTGAATCCCCACAAAGGCGCGACAACAAACAGCGTGCCCATCGACTGAAAGAAAAACGGCAGCGCCATGCTGATGGTGTAGGTGCCGAGGCCCCAGTACATCAGCAGGCGATTGTCGAAACGGTCGGCGATGCGCCCGGCGGCGACAGCCAGCAGAAAAGGCGCCAGTCCATATAGCGCAAACAGGATGCCGGTTTCGAAGGGGCCCGCACCCAGATTCACGGCATACAGCGTCATCAGCACGCGACTGCCTTTCATCGTGATGAAGGTGATGCTGCTGAGGGAAAGAATCAGGACGAGCGGCATGGTGTGTCCCGATTATAGCGGCGCGATCCGGACCAAACCGCGACAAAACCACTGCGACCAGATTGCGGATTGGT
>JAKFUJ010000278.1 GCA_021732805.1 Betaproteobacteria bacterium
TCCGCGTCATTGTCGCTTACACGCCTGCCGGCACCACCGATATTCTCGCGCGTGCAGTGGGCCAGAAAATGACCGAAGCCTGGGGCCAGACCGTGATCGTCGACAACCGTCCCGGCGCCAACGGCAATATCGGCACTGAAATCTGCGCCAATGCCACGCCCGACGGCCACACCATACTGATGGGCACTGCTGCGACGCACGGCATCAACAACACGCTGTATCCGACACTGAAATGGGATGCCGTCAAAAGTTTCGCGCCGATCAGCCTGGTCGCCCTGGTGCCGAACATCCTTGTCGTCAACAATGCGCTGCCGGTAAAAAGCGTCAAGGAACTGATCACTTATGGCAATGCCAATCCCGGCAAACTCAACCACGGTTCACCGGGACTGGGCAGCACCGGCCACCTGTCGGCGGAACTGTTCAAGTCCAGTGCCGGGATCAAGATGACTCATGTCCCGTACAAGGGCAGCGCGCCGACACTGGCCGACCTGATCGGCGGACAAATCCAGGTGGTCATCGACAACATGCCGCCTTATCTGCCACATGTGCAATCCGGAAAAATCCGCGGGCTCGCCGTGACCACGGCAAAACGTTCCCCCGCGGCACCGAACCTGCCGACCATGCAGGAAGCCGGCGTTGCCGGATACGAAGCCGGTTCCTGGTTCGGCCTGCTGGCGCCGGCCGGTGTGCCGAAAGACATCGTGCAGAAACTGTCGGTGGAGACGCGCCGCATTCTCGAACTGCCCGACGTCAGGGAACGCCTGTCCGGCCAGGGCGCGGAACCGGCCGGCGGCACACCCGAGGAATTTGCCGCGTTCATCCGCAGCGAACAGGCGAAATGGCGCAAGGTCATCCAGCAGGCCAACATCAAACTGTAGTCGCTGCAAGCAGCTATTGCCAAAACCGAATTAACATGGATGGACAGGATTTACAGGATAGGAGCATGTTGCACACATTCCGCGCAACCGGGTTCAATCCTGCTTATCCTGTCTATCCTGTAAATTGAATTTAAAACCGAATTAACATGGATGGACAGGGTTTACAGGATAGCAGCATGTTGCACACATTCCGCGCGACCGGGTTCAATCCTGCTTATCCTGTCTATCCTGTAAATTGAATTTAAAACCGAATTAACATGGATGGACAGGATTTACAGGATAGGAGCATGTTGCACACATTCCGCGCAACCGGGTTCAATCCTGCTCATCCTGTCTATCCTGTAAATTGAATTTAAAACCGAATTAACATGGATGGACAGGATTTACAGGATAGGAGCATGTTGTACACATTCCGCGCGACCGGGTTCAATCCTGCTCATCCTGTCTATCCTGTAAATTGAATTTAAAACCGAATTAACATGGATGGACAGGATTTGCAGGATGAAAAGCGGTTGCATGCCGCAATTACAGAGGCGGTCATCGGTTGTGCTTTTGAGGTAATCAAGGAGCTTGGCACGGGTTTTCTTGAATCGGTTTATGAAAAAGCTTTATTGCTGGCGTTGCACCAGAAAGGTTTATCAGCAATTGCCCAGCAGCCACTCAAAGTTTCATTCAGAGGAGAAAATGTCGGAGAGTTTTTTGCAGATTTGTTGGTTGAACAAAAAGTAGTTGTCGAACTGAAGGTTGTAAAAACTCTTGCGCCAGAGCATCAAGCCCAGCTAATCAACTATCTGCAGGCCAGCGGTATCGCGGTCGGGTTGTTGATCAATTTCGGAAACTCCAAACTGGAAATCAAGCGCTGCTCCAGAAACAAGACAATGTAATGATCTGACATCTGTTGGTTTTATCTTGTAAATCCTGTCCATCCTGTCAATTAAAAAATGATCCGCGATCCCGAGTCCTTCAGCATCCTGCTCGACACCGTTTCGCGGCTGGTGCGCGAGAAGCTGATTCCGCGCGAGGCCGAAGTCACCGAAATCGACGAAATACCCGCGGACATCGTTGCCGAGATGCGCACCATGGGATTGTTCGGGCTGACCATCCCCGAGGAATACGGCGGCCTCGGTTTTACCAGCGAAGAGGAAGTGCTGACCTCGATGGCGCTGTGTTATGCGTCGCCGGTATTCCGCTCGCGCATCGGCACCAACACGGGGATCGGCGCGCAGGGCATCGTCATCGACGGTACTGCGGAACAAAAGCAGAAATATCTGCCGCGATTGGCATCCGGCGAAATCACCGGCTCCTTCGCGCTGACCGAACCCGAGTCCGGCTCTGATGCCGGTTCACTGAAAACCACCGCGCGCCGCGATGGCGACCATTACATCCTGAACGGCAGCAAGCGCTACATCACCAATGCACCGGAAGCGGGGGTGTTCACGGTGATGGCGCGCACCGATCTGCAATCGAAGGATGCCAAGGGCGTGTCGGCCTTCATCGTCGAGCGCAACACACCGGGACTCAGCGTCGGCCCGGCAGACCGCAAGATGGGCCAGCGCGGCTCCCATACCGCCGACGTGATTTTTGACAATGTGCGTGTGCCGGCCAGCAGCATCATCGGCGGGAAAAAAGGACAAGGATTCAAGACCGCGATGAAAGTGCTCGACAAGGCGCGGTTGAACATCGCCGCAGTCTGCACTGGCGCGGCAGAGCGCCTGCTCGATGAGGCACTGCGTTACGCGAAAGAACGCCAGCAGTTCGGCAAACCCATCGCCGAGTTCCAGCTGGTCCAGGCCATGCTTGCCGATTCAAAAGCGGAAATTTATGCCGCGCGCAGCATGGTGCTGGAAGCTGCGCGCAAAAAGGACGGTGGAGAGAACATCACGCTGGAAGCGTCCTGCGCCAAACTGTTTGCTGCGGAAATGGTCGGGCGTGTGGCAGACCGTGCGGTGCAGATTCACGGTGGCGCCGGTTACATGCAGGCTTCCGCCGTTGAACGCCTGTACCGGGATGTGCGCTTGTTCCGCTTGTTTGAAGGCACCAGCCAGATTCAGCAGTTGGTGATTGCCCGGCACATGCTGAAAGAGTCTTGAAGAGCCGGGGCGGTGTTTCTACTTTCGGCGACTGAGGCACTAAAAACCCAATGAAAACAATGATTTACAGAATCACCTCGCGGGTCAAATTGTTTTGAAATCAAAGAGTTACGTGAACATTTTCCGGTTTTCCGATTCGGTTATTTGCCGCCAAACATCGAGTTGAGCGACGTAATCTCTTGAATGACATGCAAAATTTGAAAAACGGGATGACAGGATTTGCCGGGATGGATAGCAGGTTATCCGTCAAAACTGTCGCCCTAAATTGAAGTTAGCTCTCATCAGTAGTGTCCCAACGTTTTCACGAGAGACGGTTATAAGTTGATGATTGGAATGTGGAAACGAGCGATTTTGTCTGGTCTCGATTTGAACGTCGAGGTGCAGACTTTAGGCCTTTTGCGGCCATCCGCCGAAGGCTCCCATGCATCAAGGCATGCTCGTGTTTGCGCAGGTGATGGCGCATTTGCCGCTTTCCACATTCCGCCGCTGCGTGGCAGCC
>JAKFUJ010000038.1 GCA_021732805.1 Betaproteobacteria bacterium
AAGCCATGGATGAGATTGTCATGCGTGGCATGGCCAAATGGCGAAATGGCCGAATGTGCCGGCGCGCCGTGGATTCGTTTGCCGCAGGCCCGCTTGCGGGAAACGGCGCTGGACCGCTGGCATAGCCGAGGACTCCAGGAATGGATGAACTCGTTCTCCGTGGCATGGCCAAGTGGCCGAATGTGCCTGCGGTCTATGGCTGGCTGTCGCTCGACCGCCGCGGCCACTGGTTGCTGAAAGGCGACCGCGTGACCAATGCCGGCATCATCGAGTTTTTTGGACGCAATTACAGCCACGACGATCAGGGCCGCTGGTTTTTGCAGAACGGGCCGCAGCGTGTTTATGTCGCTCTGGATTACACACCGCATGTCTACCGGGTTACTTCTGCAGCGGGTGCGGCACTGAAACTGGCATCACACAACGGCGCCACCGCAGAAAAAATCCATGCCGCCTACATCGACGAAGCCGGGCAACTGCTGCTCGACACCGATCTCGGCATCGGCCTGGTGCATGACGCCGATCTTGAAACGCTGATTCCCCGCTTCATAGCCCGCAGCAGCGATGCAACCGGTGAGGCCGCGCTGGCAGCGACGCTGGATGCATTGCAGGCCGGGGATGCCGTCGCGCTGGATCTGGACTTGGGAACTTCGCGCATACCGGTCAAGCCGATCCGTGCCTCTGCAGTGCCTGAACGTTTCGGTTTTCTCGCGCGGCCGGTGCAACCTGCCGGCGAGGAGGAATGTTACTGATGCGGCCCCTGTCTGCCGTCAGCGCCGCATCGTGGCGCGCAATACGCGGCGTACTGTGCGACATCGATGACACCGTCACCACCGACGGGCAACTGACCGCTGCCGCCTATGACGCGCTGGCGCGCCTTCATGCGGCCGGCCTCAAGGTGATTCCGATCACCGGCAGGCCCGCGGGCTGGTGTGATCACATTGCGCGCATGTGGCCGGTGGATGCCGTGGTCGGCGAGAACGGCGCGTTCTGGTTCCGTTATGATCGCGAAAAACACGTCATGCACAGACAATTCATCGATCCCCCGGCGCTCCGTGCCCGGCACCGTGCCGCGCTGACCGCTATCGCTGATGAAATTCTTTCCGCGGTGCCCGGCACGGCCATTGCCGCCGATCAGCATTATCGTGAAACCGATCTCGCCATCGATTTCTGCGAAGACGTTCCGCGACTGCCGGACGCCGCTGTGCAATGCATCGTCGACATCATGCACCGGCACGGACTCATTGCAAAAATCAGCTCCATCCACGTCAACGGCTGGTTCGGCAACTACGACAAGCTGGCGACGACACGCGCACTGTTCAGCCAATGCTTCGGCATCGATCTCGATGCCGAGCGCGCCCATCATGTGTTTGTCGGCGACTCGCCGAACGATGCACCGATGTTCGGCTATTTTCCGCTGGCCGTCGGTGTCGCCAACATCCGCGATTTCAGCGGCCGGCTGGCGCATGAACCGGCTTATGTCACCAATGCGTCTGCGGGCGCAGGCTTTGTCGAATTCACCAACTCCCTGCTCGAGGCAAGACAAAAAAATGAATAAGATCATTGACTTAAGAACGGATACCGTCACCCAGCCCACGGCTGCCATGCTCGCCGCGATGCAAACTGCGACCCAGGGCGACGACTCGCGCGACGGCGATGCCACGGTCATCAAACTCGAAGCGCTGGCGGCAACAATGACCGGCAAGGCAGCCGGCCTCTACATGCCCAGCGGCACCATGACCAATCTCGTGGCGGTGCTCGCGCATACTTCGCGCGCCGGCGAAGTGCTGCTCGAACGCGGTGCACACATTCTCAACAACGAACTGGGCGGCCTCTCCGCGGTCGCCGGCGTGTACTACAAGGCACTGCCGGGCAGCCGCGGCGCGATAGACGAAACCGCTTTACGCGAAGCGGTACGGCCGATGACGCGCAACAATTTCGGCACGTCGCTGATCTGCATGGAAACCACGCACAACGGCGCCGGCGGCACGGTGCTGCCGCTGGCCCACATGAAAATGGTGCATGCGCTCGCGCAACAGCACGGCATCCCCGTGCACACCGATGGCGCGAGATTTTTCAATGCTGCGGTCGCGCTGGATGTGCCGGCATCGACCATCGCGCAGCACACCGATTCGGTATGTTTTTGCGTATCCAAAGGATTGTCCGCGCCGGTCGGCTCGGTGTTGTGCGGCTCGAGCGCATTCATAGAGCGTGCGCGTCCGTTCCGGCGCATGGTCGGCGGCGCGATGCGTCAGGCCGGTTCCATCGCTGCCGCCGGGATTGTCGCGCTGGAAACCATGATTGACCGGCTGAAGGACGACCACGCCACCGCCAGGCGGCTGGCTGCAGGGCTCCACGCCATCGACCCTCGGCTCTGCGATCCCGCCGGAATTCAAACCAATATCGTGCGTATCGACATATCATTCACTGTACGCAATGCCGCGCAGTGGTCGGCGGCGCTGGCACAGGCCGGCATTGCGGTCAGTCCGGGCGATTCGCGCTCGCTGCGCTTCGTGACGCACCGCCATATCGGTAACAATGAAATCGACCAAGCACTCACTGCATTCAGCACACAATTTAAAACCATCTGATCCAAACCGGGAGACGCCATGAAATCATCAATCAGAACCATTGCCTGCAGGATTCCACTGGCGCTGATGCTGCTCGCGGGCCTGCCTGCCGCCGCCAGCGACGCCGTGCTGGCCCAGGCCAAAAAAGAACAGCCCGCGGTGCTGCAGACCATGAAGGATCTCGTCGAAATCGAATCCGGCAGCATGGACCATGAAGGACTGGAAAAAATCGCCGGCGTAATCGCCGGCCGGCTGAAAGCGCTGGGCGGGAAAACGGAACTGGTCACGGCGGGACCTGAAATTTACAAAATGTTCGATACGCCCGAGAAAATCGGCAGGATGGTGCGCGCGACCTTCAGCGGGACCGGCACCCGGAAAATCCTGCTGATCGCGCACATGGATACGGTTTACCCGCGCGGCATGCTGGCCGGGCAGCCGTTCAAGGTCGAAGGGGATCGCGCCTACGGGCTGGGCATCGCCGACGACAAGCAGGGAATCGCCATCATCCTGCACACGATTGCGATGCTGCGCACGATGAATTTCCGCGATTACGGCACGCTGACGGTGCTGATCAACGGCGACGAGGAAATAAGCTCGCCCGGCTCCCGCTTTCTGATCGAAAAAACGGCCGGCGAACACGACGCCGTGCTGTCATTCGAAGGCGGCGGCGGCCCGCAGGCCGACCAGATCCGGCTGGCCACCAGCGGCATCGGCGCCGCAACCATCAAGGTCCGCGGCCGCGCTTCGCATGCCGGCTCATCCCCGCATCTCGGCGTCAACGCCCTTTATGAACTGTCGCACCAGATCCTGCAGGCCCGTGACCTGTCGAATCCCAAAGTCGGAACGCACCTGAACTGGACCATGGCGCGCGCCGGCATAGTGCGCAACAT
>JAKFUJ010000327.1 GCA_021732805.1 Betaproteobacteria bacterium
GAGCCAATGACGCCATCTGCGGTGACTTGCGGTTGTTATCAGTTTTGGTAATATGCTGAAACAGGTGATATGGCTCGGCGACAGCCGTGAGAACATGAAGGGGTTCCCGCAGGAGCCGCGACGCGAGGCCGGTTATCAGCTCGAACGTGTCCAGGCCGGCAAGGATCCCTCGGACTGGAAGCCAATGCCGTCAGTGGGACTGGGTGTACGGGAAATACGGGTTCGCGAGGGTGGTGCGTATCGCGTGATCTACGTCGCCCGATTTGCCGAGGCCGTGTATGTGCTTCATGCATTCCAGAAGAAAGCGCGCAAGACGCCCGGGCCGGACGTGGAACTTGCCCGGAAGCGATTCCGGGCGCTGATACAGGAGCGAAAGCAACCATGAGTGAACGACTGAAAACAACCCGCAGCAGCGGTAACGTATTTTTTGACATCGGCTTTGCCCCCGACGAAGCGGAAAGTCTACGGCTGCGTTCAAATCTCATGATGCGCATCGAAGATCAATTCAAACGCAGCGGCGCCACACAGGCAGCAGCCGCAAAGGCGTTGGGTCTCACCACGCCGCGATTCAATGCCCTGCTCAAAGGAAAGATCAACCTGTTCTCGCTCGACGCGCTGGTCAATATCGCCGTGCGTGCCGGGTTGCATGTGGAACTGCGGGTCAAGAGGGCGGCATAGGCGCAGCTCTGGCGGAAATTATTTAACTAATTGATTTTAAATTATATTTTTATTACCACGGTCATGATCCAGGGAATCGGGGCGGCGAAAAAATCGTGCAAGCTCTTGAATCAATGAAGAAATTGGTCATTTCGCCAACACCAAAGGCGGGTTTGCATTGGTTTTTTAGGGCTTATATTTCAAGTTAGCAGGGTGTTGAAAAACGCAGGAACATCACATCAATCAAGCACTATCGATTTTTCAACGCTCATAAAATCAACGGTTTGCACGCGTGTGCGCTTGGTCGCTACGCTCCCCACGCGCTCGCGCATCACTTTTTCAACAGCCTGTTAGGCTGCCAAGGGAGTGCGAATGCCTGCCTTCTGGATATACAAGTGCAATTCGAAGGGGCGTGAGTATCAGCGCACCTATGGCGACTGGGCCGAAGTGTTTGCGACGACAGAGGCCCAATGGTGGGGCACGACCAAAGTCGTTCCCGAACTCGCCAATGCAAACAAAGATGACACGATCTTGGCGTACCAAACGGACCGAAATGAACTTGTCGGCGTGGCTCGCGTTGTCGGCTGGAGGCCGCAGGGAAAATACAAGCGGCTTATTCTCAAGCCCGTCCGAACTATAGGGGTTCGCGTGAGGCCACTGAAGGAAGCAAATTCAACGGTGGCCCGCATTCCAGCACTTCAGCCGGGACCCATTCGAACGCTCTATCCGATTTCTCGCGCGGACGCCGCGGCACTTCTCAAAGCCGCGGGGGTGCATCTGAAGTTCAGTGCCGATGAGCCGGACAGCAAGGCGGAGCAAGCGGCAAAGGGGGCTGGGTTTGGTACTCCGGACCAGAATAAGCTGGTGGAGAAAGCTGCAGTACGCTTTGTCGCACGCCACTATCGAGGGCAAGGATGCTCTGTCCGTGATGTCTCGTCAGAGAACCGTGGATACGATCTCCTCTGCAAGGTCTCTGGCGAGGAAAGCCATGTTGAAGTGAAAGGTGCGCGTGGCGAGGGGCAGCAGTTCATCATTACGGCGAACGAACTCAATGCCTGGTAGAAGGACAAGCACTTCGTATTGGCATTCGTAGGAAACGCTCTCTCTGCGAAGCCTTACATCTCGTTCTTCCCGCGTGCAGCTACTCAAAAGGAATTCTCCATCCGACCGCTCTCGTACATTGCGAAGAGGCAACCCGCGTAGGGCGCATTAACCGCAGGGCAATGCGCCGCATGGGTAAGCACACAAGAAATCCGGCGCAATGCGCCCCGAAGGAAGTCCTCTTGGGGGGTGCTTCGCTTATTGCGCCCTACACGCTGACTGGCGTAATCGTAATCGAAAAAGCGGTAGCCAATGCGGTAACATGAAGGAGGCTCCCGACGGGGCGCCCTTTTTGTTTGTGGACGCAGTTTTGGAGATTCTTCATGTCGACCTATAAAGCGCCACTGAAAGACATGCAGTTCGCGATTGCCGAATTCGCCGGACTCGAGGGCATTACCGCGCTGCCGGATTGCGGCGAAGTCAATGCCGAACTGGTCGAGGCGGTGCTGACGGAGGCCGGCAAATTCGCGCAGGGCGTACTCGATCCGTTGAACCGCAGTGGCGACAAAACCGGCGCGCAATGGCGCGACGGCGTGGTGGCTGCGCCGGAGGGATTCAGGGAAGCCTACAAACAGTTCACGGAAGCCGGCTGGAACAGCCTCGGCGGCAGCGTGGAGTACGGCGGGCAGGGTCTGCCCTATGTCATCGCAATGCCGCTGCAGGAAATGTGGAACAGCGCCAACATGGCGTTCTGCCTGTGTCCGATGCTGACCAGCGGTGTGCAGGAAGCGCTGGGCCATCACGCAACGCAGGACCTGATCAACGCCTACATGCCGAAACTGGTGTCCGGGGAATGGACCGGCACCATGAACCTGACCGAGCCGCAGGCCGGTTCTGATCTGTCCGCCATCCGCAGCCGCGCGGTGCCGGAAGGCGACCATTACCGCATCCAGGGCACCAAGATTTTCATCACCTGGGGCGAGCACGACATGGCGGACAACATCGTGCATCTGGTGCTGGCGCGTTTGCCTGATGCGCCCGAGGGTGTCAAAGGCATATCGATGTTCGTGGTGCCGAAGTTCCTGCTCAACGCGGACGGTACTCCGGGCGAACGCAACGACATCCGCTGCGTATCGATTGAACACAAGCTGGGCATCCACGGCAGTCCGACCTGCGTGCTGGCTTACGGTGACAATAGCGGCGCGGTTGGTTATCTGGTTGGTGTAGCCAACCGCGGTCTCGAATACATGTTCACGATGATGAACCATGCGCGGCTCGGCGTCGGCATGGAAGGCGTGGCGATTGCCGAACGTTCCTACCAGCATGCGCTGGGATATGCGAAAACGCGGGTGCAGGGCCGCGCCATCGGCCAGCGCAGCGGCGACCGCGTGACCATCATCCACCATCCCGATGTGCGGCGCATGCTGCTGACCATGCGCGCGCAGACCGAAGCGATGCGCGCGCTGGGTTATTACGCGGCCGGTGAACTCGATCGCGCGAAACGCCATCCGGATGCGCAGCAGCGTGCTGTCCACCAGTCTCGGCTCGATCTGCTGACGCCGGTGGTCAAGGGCTGGTGTACCGAAACCGCGATAGAGATCGCTTCGCTCGGTGTGCAAATCCACGGCGGCATGGGGTTTGTCGAGGAGACCGGCGCCGCGCAATACCTGCGCGATGCACGTATCACCACCATTTATGAAGGCACCACCGGCATTCAGGCCAACGACCTGATCGGACGCAAGGTCGGCGCGGAAA
>JAKFUJ010000460.1 GCA_021732805.1 Betaproteobacteria bacterium
ATAAACTTGGAGGTCTACGACTTGCAGAAGCGATGAATGAGGAGTGATGAGCAATGAATGGACTTCCTCCCGCGGTTCTGCCGTCAGCTCATCACTCATCACACCTCGTTCATCATTGCCGTAAAGGTGGCATTTCACCTGCTGTCCGTCGCCCGCCACACTCCACTGCGGAATCGTGGTCGCGCAATGCGCCAGCGCGCTGTCGCAACGCTCGGCAAAACGGCATCCCGCGAATTTCCGGTTCAGTGCCGGCACGGTACCGCGTATCGCCGCCAAGGCCCTGCCGCGACCGACGCGATCGGGCAGCGACGCAAACAGCTTGCGCGAATAGGGATGGGCCGGCGCCACAAAAAAAGTGCTGACCGGCGCAGTTTCAACAATCTCGCCGGCATACATCACCGCCACCCGCTGTGCCATCTGCGCCACCACGCCAAGATCATGGGTGATCAGCAACATGGCCATGCCACGGGAACGCTGCAGTTCGCGCAGCAGATCCAGCACCTGCGCCTGCACCGTAACGTCCAGCGCAGTCGTCGGTTCATCGGCAATCAGCAGATCCGGGTCACAGGCCAGCGCAATCGCGATCATCACCCGCTGCTTCATGCCGCCGGACATCTGGAACGGATATTCAGCCATGCGCCGCCGCGCATCCGGCATGCGCACCGCATCCAGCAGTTCCAGCACCCGCGCCTCGACTGCCGCACCGGTCAATGCGGTATGCCGTGTCACCGCTTCGGCAATCTGCGTGCCGACCGTCATCACCGGATTCAGCGACAGCCCCGGCTCCTGGAATATCATCGCTACACGCCGCCCGCGCACATCACGCATGCCTGATTCGGGCAATGCCAGCAGGTTTTCACCGGCCAGTTCGACCACGCCGCCGGCAATCCCGCCGGCCTCGGGCAGCAGGCGCATGATCGACAGCGCGGTCATCGATTTGCCGCAGCCGGATTCGCCGACCAGCGCAAAAGTTTCGCCGGCGGCGATCTCGAAAGAAATGCCGTCCACCGCGCGCACCGGCGCCGCATCACCGCGGATCAGCGTTGTCAGTCCAGATACTTTCAGCAGCGCGCTCATGGCCGTGCTCCACCCACGATCAACCTTGGATCGAAGGCATCGCGCACCGCATCCGCAAACAGATTGGCGGCCAGCACCAGTGTCAGCATGAACAAAAACGCCGCCGCCAGCGACCACCACACCATGGGCTCGCGCGCCATTTCCAGCCGTGCGCTGTTGATCATGGTGCCGAAACTGATCATCGACGGATCGACGCCGACACCGACATAGGACAGCACGGCCTCGGCCAGCACCAGTCCGCTGAAATCCATGACCAGCGCAATCATCACGATATGCATCACGTTGGGCGTGATGTGGCGCATCATGATGCGCCAGTGCGACACACCGAAGGCGTGCGCGGCCTGGATGTATTCCATTTCGCGCAGCTTCAGCGCCTCGCCGCGCAGCAGCCGGCACAATCCCGTCCAGCTGGTCACGCCGAGTATCACGCACAGTGCCAGCAGGCGGATGTCGGCGCGCACTTCGGTGGTAGGGAACAGTTCCTGGTGATTTTCGATGTAGACCTGCATCATCAGCACTGCCGCGGCAATCAGCAATACGCCGGGAATCGACGACAGGGTCGTATAAAGGTACTGGATGGCATCGTCGATCCAGCCCTTGAAATAACCGGCCATCAGGCCGAGCACCAGCGCAAACGGCAGCATCACCAGCGTCGCCAGCGTGCCGATGACCAGCCCCGTGCGTATGCTTTTCAGCGCCTGGTACAACACATCCTGTCCGACCTTGTCGGTGCCCAGCACGTGGTAATACGGCGCCAGCGCCGCCACCGGCGCGATCAGCACACACAGCAGCCCGAGCGCGCAGAACACCGCACGCCATTGCACCGCAGTACGTCCCGCCCAGGCATCGTGCCAGACATTTTCGATACCGGCATCAGCCCCCCGTGCAACGGCTGCGCAAATACCGATCACCGCCATCAACCACAACAACAGGCCAACCGCCAGGCCATGAAATGCTTTCAGCGCGATATCGCGCCCCCGGTCCGCCTGCGGATCCTTGAGATGCGCACCGCCATGACGCAGGCGCGGAAAAGTCCGCACTTCACGACCGTCCGCCAGTTGCACGGTTTCCTTGGCATACAAATGCGTGGCCAACGGCGCCGAGTAAGTTTTTTCGCGAGTCGCGCGCAGCGACTCCAGCACCAGATCAAGCACACTGCGCACCTCCGTCGAATAAGCAACCTTGCCGTCCTGCACCGGCAATGCCTTGCGGTAATGCACCGAGTCGAGCAATCCGGCCGCCACAAAAACCACCAGCACCGTGGCCGCAGCCATGCCGCTGGCACTGCGCGCCACGCGCGCCCACGGCGCGCGCAGATGCGGATGCAACCGTGCGTACACCGCCAGGCCGATGGCGGCCGCCACCAGCAGCCAGACCAGCGCATCGCTCCACCACAGCTCAAACCGGAACGGCATCACGAGAAGCGCACCCGCGGATCAACCAGCGTGTAGGAAATATCGGTCAGGATCAGACCGATGATGTAGAGCACCGATCCCAGGAACACCATCACCCGCACGATGGCGAAATCCTGCTGGGTAATGGCGTCTATGGTGTAACTGCCGAGGCCGGGGATGCCGAAAAACGATTCGGTGATCAGCGCCCCCATGAACAGCAACGGAATCACCACCACCACGCCGGTGAGGATCGGAATCATCGCGTTCTGCAGCACATGGCGAAACAGCACCCGCGTTTCCGGCAGCCCCTTGGCGCGCGCAGTACGCACATAGTCCTTGCTGATTTCTTCAAGGAATATGGTGCGGTACCAGCGCGCGCTGCTGCCGATGCCGCTGATGACGCCGATCAGCACCGGCAGCGCGAGGAACTTGATCGCATCAAAACCGGTGTCGTAACCGGAGATCGGCACCAGACTCCACAGCTTGCCGAAAATGAACTGGCCGCCGATGATGTAGAACAATCCCGAAATCGACATCATCAGCACGCACAGCACGACACCCCAGAAATCGAGATAGGTCGCACGGAAAAATGCCATCAGCAACGCAAAGCTGATGTAAACCAGCAAACCGATGATGAACGCCGGCACCTGCACCGCGAGGCTGGGCCACATGCGGGTACTGATGTCGTAACCGATGTTGCGTCCCTGATCCGAAGAACCGAACTCGAACGCGAACAGGCGCACCGATTTGTCGAAAAAGACGGTTTCGGTCAGCTTCGCGCCCCCCGTCATTTTATCGTTTAAAAACAATGGCTTATCGTATCCACGTTCGTGTTTCCATTTTTCCACCGCGGCCGGCGTGACGCGCTTGGCACCGAGTTGCGCACGCGCCATGTCGTCCGGTGAGTTGACGAAAAAAAACAGCGCAAAGGTGAGCACATTGACACCGAGCAGCACGAACAGACCGTAGA
>JAKFUJ010000281.1 GCA_021732805.1 Betaproteobacteria bacterium
GCAGCATCTTGCAATCCTGGATGCGATCGAGGCCCGGGATGGAGCACGTGCCGAGTCGCTTGCCCGGTCGCATGTCAGCCACTCCCTCGAGTGCCGGCTGGCGCGAATAGAGGGAGATGCACTGGACCCGCAGTCATAAGCCGGCGTTTGTATCGGCAGATTTTCATATTCCTGTAACCAGAAAGTTCGAGGAGGATGTTTTGAGGGCGACATATACGATTTTGATGCTTTGGCTCGCCTGCGCGCTGCCCGTAGCCGCCCAGCAGTATCCCAACAGGCCGGTGCGCATGTTGGTGCCGTTTGTAGCCGGCGGGGGGACTGATCTTGTGGCCCGGGCCGTGGCACAGAAGTTGTCAGAGCGCACAGGGCAGCAGTTCGTGGTCGACAACCGGCCGGGCGCCGGTGGCCGGATCGCAATGGAGACCACCAGGCAGGCCGTGCCCGACGGATATACGCTGACGATGATTTCGGGCAGCACCACCGCGAGCAGCACGATGCACAAGGACCTGCCATACGACATGGCGCGTGACTTTGCGCCCATTTCGCAGGTGACTCAGCAACCTTATGTGGTGTTGGTGGCCAATGCAGTACCCGTGAAATCGATACCCGAACTGATCGCGCTGGCGAAGGCCAGGCCCGGTGTCCTGAACTATGGTTCTTCGGCCACCGGCGGCATGCAGCATCTCGCGGGAACGCTGCTGTCCCAGCGCGCCGGCATTTCCATGGTCCATGTGCCCTACAAGGGCGGCGGGCAGGTCATGGTCGAGCTGGCGACCGGACAGGTGCAGCTGGCATTCCTCAATCCACTGGGCGCCCGCCCGCACATGACTGCGGGCCGCATCCGGGGTATTGCGGTGACTACGCTCAAACGTGCTGAGGCTTTTCCCAATCTGCCGGCGATTTCCGAGACCCTGCCGGGCTTCGATGTCGGCAACTGGTACGGCCTCGTGGCGCCATTACGGACGCCGCAGCCGGTGGTGCAGTTCCTTTACCAGCAGGTCAAAGCCATCATCGCCGACCCTGAAGTGCGTTCGCGCATGGAAAAAGAAGGTTCCGAACTGGTCGGCAATACCCCGCAGGAATTCGGTGTCCATATCCAGAATGAAGTCCGGATGTGGGGCAAGCTGATCCGGGAGACCGGGCTTAGCGGTAATTGAGGCTTTCGGGTCACGCTGAAAATACATATTTTTTTCAATCGGGTAACGCAAGAGGTTTGCAATGACTGCAACGATCAGCAAAGTCGAGGTGTTCTGCATAGGCATGCCGCTGGTGGGCACATTCACCAGCGGCGGGGTCTCCAAAAGTGTCACCAAGTGCGTTGTGGTGCGGGTAACGGCTACGGATGGTGCGATCGGCATCAGCAGTATCGATCCCTCATCCACGGCCAAGTCGCCACACACCGGTCCGGAGCTTGCCCTGGCCATTCGGGACCGTATCGCCCCGGCCCTGATCGGCATGGATCCGGGTAACGTCAATCGCATCGTCGAGATCGCCTCCAAACTCACGCCATTGCAGCCCGGCGCTGTCGTGGGCGTGGAACTGGCCTGCATCGAGCTGGTCTGCCGGCGGACTGGCATCGCCCTCTACGATTACGTCGGCGGCGCTGTCCTCGACCGGTTGCTGTTCAACGGCTGGGTCGGGGAACTGCCGCCGGACGAAGCGGCAACCGAAGCGAAGCGCTGGAAGGACGCCGGATTCAAGTCGATGAAGATCAAGGTCGGCAACGATGTCGGCAGGGACAGCGCACGGGTGATGGCGGTGCGGGATGCCGTCGGCAGGGATATTCAGCTGCGCATGGACGCCAACATGCAATGCACCGTGGATCAGGCGCTGGCCTTGTGCCGCGCCGTCAAATCCTGCGACATGCAGTTGTTCGAGCAGCCGACACCCAGGGACGACCTTGCGGGCCTGGCGCGGGTGCGGCGGGAATGCGGCATTCCGATCATGGCCGACGAATCCATCAGCGATCACCAAAGCCTGATCCGGGTGATCAAGGCGGACTGCGCCGACTTCGTGAAGTTCGGCATCAAGCAGGCCGGCGGCCTGTTGCAGACTGCGCGCATGCTGGCCACCGCGGAGGCAGCGGGCCTTCCGGTGGTGCTGGGGCACGGTTTCGGGCTGGACCTCAGCACCACGGCGGAGATCATGCTCGCCGCCACTTCGCGCAATGTCGTGCCCGGACTGGAATGCGTGGGACCGCTGAAAGTGGTCGATACCGTGGCAACGACCCGGCTTGATATCAGCCGTGGAAGCATCGCCTTGCCAGCGGGACCCGGGCTGGGGATAGCGCTTGATGAGCAGAAGCTTGCCCGTTACAGCGTCATGATCAATCACTGAGCGGTATCTGCTGCAAAATAAAAACGGCGCGTTCCCTGCGGAACGCGCCGTTTCATGCCTGCTTCGTTTACTGGTGGCCGTACATTTTCTTGCCGGCAAACGGCACCTTAGCCGTCAGCACATCGCCCGACAGGGCTTCAGTGATGTAAATCTGTTTGTGGTCGGGGCCGCCGAAGGCGACATTGTCGAGGTGATGGTGTTTGTCGTGGTTCTTCGACGAAATCAGGTGCGTCGGCAGCATGTTGGCATCGAAACGCCAGATGCCGACACCGAGCTGGCATACCAGCAGGCCGTTTTCACCGTCCATCTCGATGCCGTCGGGACCGGCAACACCGCCTGAGAGCTGGATTGCCAAACCGGTTTTGGATACCGAACCATCGGCCATCAGCGGCAGGCGCCACACCGAGTTTGAACGGGTCATGCCGACGTAAACATGTTTTTCCGTGGTGGACAGTGTGATGCCGTTGGGGCTGGGGCCGTTTTCGAGCAGGCGGCGCAGTTCGCCGTTGGCATTCAGGCGGAATACACGGCCGGTCGGATCGGCGATGCCGGTCTGGCCCTGGTCGGTGAAGTAGAGGTCGCCGTTGGATGCGAAGTGCAGATCGTTCAAACCCTTGAAGCTTTCGCTGTAGGCGGTGCGCAGCAAAGTTTCGAGTTTGCTGGTCTTCACGTCCAGCGTGAGCAGGCCTTCCTTGTAATCACAGATGAACAGGCGGCCGTCCTTGTGGAACTTCATGCCGTTGGGCCAGCCGTCGTACTGGATGACCAGATCCCAGTCACCTTTCGGCGTGATGCGGAAAATGCGCCCGAACGGAATGTCGCAGACGAACAGGTTGCCGTCGCGATCAAACGCCGGCGCTTCGAGAAAACATTCGACTTCCGCATTCTGGCGATTGGGATCTGACCAGCTGCTGCGGCTTTTTTTGCGGTACTTCCCGGGCATCGAAGTGAAGACTTCGGCGTGGATGTGTTCCAGCGGTTTGAAGGGATTGAACATGACGCAATGTTTCCTCTAAGCATTAATATAAGTAATTGATTTTATTGAATATTTATGGAGATTTCCGATGGTGTGCGACAACGGATATGCAGTGTCGTGCCTG
>JAKFUJ010000032.1 GCA_021732805.1 Betaproteobacteria bacterium
GCCAGAGCAAAAGTGTTGCGGTATCGATGGTCGGCAAAATCAAGACGGTTGCGCAGATGATTGCCATCCCGATGCTGCTCTACCACGATCCAATCGGCGTTTTCGATCCGCATTACTGGGGAACCTGGCTGATCTGGGCCGCAGCGGTGCTGACCCTGGTTTCGATGGGGTATTACCTGAAAATGGCCTGGCGGGCGGCCAAAAGCAGCGGATAGGCCGGGTTGCGAGGCGGGAAGGGCTTGCACTATAATGCGCGGCTGACAAGCACCAGCAGTATTGCAGCAATGCGGGAATAGCTCAGTTGGTAGAGCGCAACCTTGCCAAGGTTGAGGTCGGGAGTTCGAGCCTCCTTTCCCGCTCCAGATTTCCGGGGAAAACGGTTGAAATTGAAACCAGCCGTTTTCCCTTTTTACTGAAAATTGCATCGATAATGACAAAAACAGGCCTCAGACGGGGCTGTCATGTTTTTGGAAATGTTCAATAGTTACAGCGGCGCGGTAGCAAAGCGGTTATGCAGAGGACTGCAAATCCTTGTAGGGCGGTTCGACTCCGCCCCGCGCCTCCAGCATCAGCCCTGACTGTGGCGAGGCCCGGTCCCGGAAGCGATCATGATTCACGGGGCGAGTGGTGAAATTGGTATACACAAGGGACTTAAAATCCCTCGGCGCAAGCCATGCCGGTTCAACTCCGGCCTCGCCCACCATCACTCCGGTTACACTGCATATCCATGATTGTTTTTGATCTCGGTTGCGACAATGATCATCGCTTCGAAGGCTGGTTTGCCTCGAGCGAGGATTTCGAGCGGCAGCAGAAAGTAAAGCTGCTGAGTTGCCCGTTGTGCGGCAGCATCCATATCAACCGTCTGCTGACTGCAGCACGGCTCAATACCGGACGCGCGCCCGAGCCCCAGTCGATGCACACTGAAAAGGCCGGGGACGTCGCTCAGTACGTCAACTTCGATGCTGCACGCATGCTCAGACTGATCACGCACATCGTCGAAAAT
Source organism: Betaproteobacteria bacterium (assembly GCA_021732805.1). GTDB lineage: Bacteria > Pseudomonadota > Gammaproteobacteria > Burkholderiales > SG8-41. The sequence goes on from JAKFUJ010000032.1 coordinate 1,004, forward strand.
ACGGAAGATGTCGGCAAGGCATTTCCGGAAGAGGCGCGCAAAATCCATTACAAGGAATCTCCGGAGCGCCATATCCGCGGTCAGGCGTCTCCCTCCGATGTCGAGGCTTTGCGCGACGAGGGTATTGACATTGTTGCGTTGCCCGTGCCCGATCATCTTGCAGGCAAGTCGCACTGAACCCATCCGCGGTTTGTGGAATCCCTCAATCCGCTGCGGTAACCCTTCATAACCCGGCATTGGCGAATGCCGAATCAGCTTCGCCTGTGTTCACATGCCGGACTGGACGCATCAAGGCCGGAAATCCCTTTCTGTTGCATCGGCCGTTTCGTTGCTCCATGGTTGTGGTGTAATTCAAAAAAGACCCGTATCGCTTTGCCAACGGGCTCGTAACTACACGCAAACTTCAAGTGAATTCATGAGCGACCTTCAGGCTTTGCTGAGCCCGCGTTCGATTGCCATCCTTGGCGCATCGGCTGATCTGACCAAAATCAACGGTCGCACGCTGCGTTTCCTGCAGGAGAAGGGCTACACGGGAAATATTTTTCCAGTCAATCCGAAATACGAATCGATCGCCGGACTGCGTTGTTATGCCGACGTGGCTGCGCTGCCCGAAGCGCCGGATCTGGCGGTGATTGCGGTGCCGGCTTTGCAGGTGCTGGCCTCGGTTCGTGAACTGGTACGCCGCGGCGTAGGTGCGGCGGTCATTTTCAGTTCGGGTTTTGCCGAAATGGGCGAGGCCGGACGTGAACTGGAGCGCGAAGTTGCCGCGGCTGCGCGTGACGGCGGTCTGCGCCTGTGCGGTCCCAACTGCCTGGGTTTGATCAACGCCTTCGACCAGGTGATTGCCACATTCGGCCAGTTCGCCGAAGGCGCGATCCCGCCCGGCCCGGTGGGCTTTGTCACGCAGTCCGGCGCCTTCGGTACAGCAATCGCCGCATTGGCGCGGCGTCGCGCGTTGGGGCTGGGTTATTTCATCAACACCGGCAATGAGTGTGATGTTGATTTTGTGCAGATGATGCAGGCGGTTCTTGCTGACCGGCGTATCCGTGTCGGCGCCGGCTATCTTGAGGGTGTGCGCAATGGCTCCGGATTGCGTACGCTTGCCGAACAGGCGCTCAAACTGGGCAAACCGCTGATTCTGACCAAAGTCGGTCGCACTGCTGCCGGCGCCAAAGCCGCGGCATCGCATACCGGTGCGCTGGCCGGGGCCGATGCCGTGTTCGACGGCGTGATTCGCGGTCTCGGCATCACCCGCGCGCGCAACGAAGAACACATGCTCGACATTGTCGAGGTGCTGGGCGCATGCGGATTGCCGGACGGTTGCGGCATCGGCCTCATCACCCAATCCGGCGGCGCCGGCGTGTTGATGGCGGATCGCGCGGAAGAGATGGGTCTGCAGGTGACTGAACTGGCGCTGCAGACCCGTGACGCACTGAGTCAGGTGATTCCAGCATTCGGCACCACGGCCAATCCGGTTGACGTCACGGGGCAGTCGGTCGCCAATCCACGCCTGCTGCTCGACAGCGTACGCATCGTGATGGATGACCCCAATGTGCATGTCGGCATCGTGTGGTTGCAGTTGATGGAAACTCATGTCGATGGTTTGGTGGAAATATTCAATAAAATCAACAAGATAGTTAAAAAGCCGTGGATGGTGTGCTGGGTGGCTGCGCCGGATGCGGCGCTGCTCAAATTACGTACGGCGGGCATCGCGGTTTTGCGCGGCGCCGAACCCGCGGTGGATGCGGTTGCCGCGCTGGTGCGTTATGCCGAAGTGCGACGCCACTGGCTGAGTGATGAACCGGCACGCAGGGTTTTGCAACTGCCCAAACCCGCGCTGCCGGCAACAGCCGGCGCCGTGGCCAGCATCGAAGGGCAGGCGCTGTTGCAATCGTTCGGTGTGCCGACGGCTGCGGCAAGACTGGCAAAAACCGCTGACGAAGCCGTAACCGCGGCAAAAACCCTGGGTTACCCGGTGGTGCTGAAAATCGAATCGCCGGACATCCTGCACAAAACCGAAGCCCAGGGTGTCGCGTTGAATCTGACTGATGACGCAGCAGTGCGCACTGCCTTTGCCCAACTCACGGCCAATGCCCGACAGTACAAAGCCGATGCGCGCATCGCCGGTGTACTGGTGCAGGCGATGACCCAAGGGGATGTGGAGCTGGTGATCGGCTTGAAACGCGATCCGACCTTCGGCCCGGTGGTGATGGTCGGACTGGGCGGCGTGCTGATCGAAGTGTTCAAGGACGTGGTGTTCCGCGCCGCACCGGTGACCGAAGCCGAAGCCTTGCGCATGCTCGATGAATTAAAAAGTAGAGTCATCCTCGACGGCGTGCGCGGCAAACAGCCGGTCAACAAAACCGCTATTGCAAAGATGATCAGCGCGGTGTCGTGTTTCGGCGCCGCGGCAGGACCGCGGCT
>JAKFUJ010000044.1 GCA_021732805.1 Betaproteobacteria bacterium
AGGTGTCGGCGTACGATCGCAGCAAGGTGATGCGCAAGGCCGCGGATATTTTCCGCTAACGCGCCGATGCCGTGGCGTCGATGATGACCATGGAACAGGGCAAGCCGGTCGGCGAGGCAAAACTCGAAGTGCTCGCCGGCGCCGACCTGATTGACTGGTTTGCTGAAGAAGGCCGCCGCGCTTACGGACGGGTGATTCCGGCGCGTGCCGAGGGCATTTACCAGCTAGTGGTGCGGGAGCCGGTGGGCCCGGTTGCGGCCTTCACGCCTTGGAATTTCCCGATCAACCAGGCGGTGCGCAAGCTGTCGGCGGCGTTGTCCACCGGCTGCTCGATCATCATCAAGGCGCCGGAAGAAACGCCGGCATCCCCGGCGGAGCTGATTCGCGCGTTTGCCGATGCCGGTGTGCCGGCGGGGGTGATCAATCTCGTGTACGGCAGCCCGGCGGAGATTTCGAGTTATCTGATTCCGCATCCGGTGATCCGCAAGATCACTTTCACCGGCTCCACGCCGGTGGGCAAGCAACTGGCCGCCATGGCAGGACAGCACATGAAACGCGCAACCATGGAGCTTGGCGGTCATGCGCCGGTGATCATTTTTGACGATGCGGATATCGATATTGCGGCTAAAACCATGGCCTTCATGAAATACCGCAATGCCGGTCAGGTCTGTGTGTCGCCGACGCGTTTTCTGGTGCAGGAAGGCGTGTACAAGAAATTCGTCGAAAAATTCGTCGAAGGCGCCAAGGCGGTCAAGGTCGGTGACGGTTTTGACAAGGACACCAAAATGGCGACGCTGGCCAATCCGCGCCGGCAGAGTGCGATGGTGGCCAATGTCGAAGATGCGAAGAAAAAGGGCGGCAAGGTTCTCACCGGTGGTTATCCGATTGGCGAGAAAGGCAATTTTTTCGAGCCGACGGTGGTTGCCGAACTGTCCACCGATGCGATGGCGATGAATACCGAACCCTTCGGGCCGATGGCGATCATCAATCCGTTCAAGACTTTCGATGACGCGGTCACCGAAGCCAACCGCCTGCCGTACGGGCTGGCGGCCTACGCGTGGACCAAATCCGCGAAAACCGCGAACGCAATCGCGGCACAGGTCGAGACCGGCATGATGACCATCAATCACCTCGGCTTTGCATTGCCCGAAGTGCCGTTCGGCGGCGTCAAGGATTCAGGTTACGGTTCAGAGGGCGGCAGCGAAGCCATTGAGCCGTATCTGGTTTCCAAGTTCGTCACGCAGGCGGGACTGTAAAGCGGGGGTTGTAACACCGGCGCCGCTCAACGCGGCATACTGGCAGCGGACTGTTTTGCAGGGGGGCACATGCCGATCACGGTCAGGGTGGGGCCATCAATCAATACGGTGCGCAAGCTCGACAATCCGAACCGCTTTGCCAGCGTTGAACTGAACCGGACGCCGATACCCGGTTCCGGCGCGATCCGTGCCTGGCAGATGAATGCGCACACGGCGCCGGTTGCGCGCAGCCGGGACTGCATATTCCAGGTGTTCGAGATCGATGTGGTGGTGCATTTCATCGAGCGCCTCAATCTTCCCAAAATCAAGCGCGGCTGGTTCGACCCCAACCCTGATCATCCCAGCGGTTATGAGGCCGATGCTCCGCGTGATCCGTCGCACTGGAAGCTTGATGTGGCGAATGTCAGTGTGCATGAATACTCGCACATCATGGATGTGGTGCGTGCCGTTGAGCGCCGGCTGAACATCGAGTTCAATCAGGCCGGTGTGCAGGAACAGTTGACGATTCAGTGGCTGTGCGACGATGAAGCCGGCGCGTATCAACGGTTGTTTGCGTTGGCGGGGCAGCGATTGCAGGCGATGGGCATCGCCGAGTTTGAGCAACTGATGGCGCGTTTCCAGCAACATCAGGCCCAGTCGGAGACCGAGCGCGCGGCACGCCGGGCGCAGATCGCCGAGCACGAATCGAGATAAATATCAATAAAATCAAATATTTATGTAATTTCCCGGGGTGAGTCCGGAGGAGGCGCTATGCAAGGGTGGCAACGGTTCGTGGTGATGGGCCTGTGTGTGCCGGGCGTGGTGCTGGCGCAGGCGTACCCGGCGAAACCGCTGCGCATCGTCACCGTGGCGCCGGGCAGCGCGAACGATATTGTCGCGCGGCTGATCGCGCAGGAACTGCGTCCGGCACTCGGACAAACGGTCGTCGTCGACAACCGCGGCACCATTGCCGCCGAGATCGTGGCCCGCGCGCCCGCTGACGGTTACACGCTGCTGCTCTACGGCAGCGCGGTGTGGCTGTCACCGTTCATCCGCAGCACGCCGTACAATCCGGTGAAGGACTTTGCACCGATCACGCTGGTGGCGAGTTCGCCGAACATCATCGTCGTGCATCCTTCGCTGCCGGTGAAATCGGTGCGCGAACTGATCGCGCTGTCGAAAGCGCGGCCCGGCGAGCTCAATTACGCCGCGGGTTCGCTGGGTGCCGCGCCGCATCTCGCCGCGGAACTGTTCAAGGCGATGGCGAAACTCAACATCGTGCGCGTCGCCTACAAGGGTACCGGCGGTTCACTGATCGGCATACTCAGCGGCGAAGTCGGGCTGATGTTTCCGACGGCCGGTTCGGTGACGCCGTACATCAAGGCCGGCAAGCTGCGCGCGCTGGCGGTGACCAGTCTGCAGCCCACGCCGCTGGCCCCCGGATTACCGCTGCTGTCCGAGTCCTTGCCCGGTTATGAATCGGTGTCACTGAACGGGATGCTGGCGCCGGCACGCACGCCGGAGGCCGTCATTCGCCAGATCAATGCCGAGGTGGCCAGGGTGATGACCCGTGCCGACACCAAAGAAAAACTGGTGACGGCAGGGACCGATGCGATGTCCACCACGCCGGAGGAATTCGCGGCCGTCATCCAGGCCGACATGGCGAAGTGGGGCAAGCTGATTCGCGAGGCCGGGATCCGCGAGTAAGCCGCAATCGTCGCAGTTAAGCCTTTGTGGTCTCCTATGCGGCCGCTTTTTTGGCGATGGACAGTCCAACCACGTTGTTGTCCTTGATGGCCTTGGCGACCAGCCCGGAAGCCTTGATGTCTTCGATGAACGCGTTCAGGTACTGTGTCGCATTGGCGCGTCCTTTGGGTACTCCCGCTGCCTGTTGTACGGCGGTGAAGGAACCATCAAGGATGCGTGATCCCGGCAGTTTGGCCTGATCGGAAATCAGGCGCGGACGCAGGCCGGCCAGCGCGTCGAATTTTTCCGCAACGAATCGCTTGAAAGCGGCATCGCCGCCCGGTTCCTTGACCAGTTCGGCGTTCCTGATGGTGCGTGACAGAAACAGTTCGTAGGCGGCGCGGTCCGGCACGATGATGCGGATGCCCTTGCGATCCACCTCGTCCACCGCTTTGATCGCGGAACCCGGCGGCACCAGATACGTGGAGTCGA
>JAKFUJ010000305.1 GCA_021732805.1 Betaproteobacteria bacterium
CGCGGTGCGTCAAATTGCGCAGTATGGTCAGGCCCTGATCGATGATGTCGTGACTTTTCCTGCCCTTGATGTTGGCAATAAAACCGACGCCACAGGAGTCATGTTCATGAGCCCCGTCATACAGGCCCTGGGGTTCCGGCAGATTTGAAATAGCCATCGGGCGCCTCATCAAAACATATTTATAATCAATAGCTTACACACAATTTTGCTGCGGCGCCACATTTCGTGGCGAACAATGCAGGAAATATGGAGTGAAACCCAATGAGTCTACCGCTATCAAAGGACTGCTTCAACCGCTGGCGCGGCGCAATTCCGCGAAAAATACTCAGCTGACGTCGATGGAAAACAAACGCCGATGCTCGACGATGGCATAGCGGTCGGTCATGCCGGCGATGTAATCGGCAATGGCGCGCGGCGTATCTTCTTTGGCCCGCGCCTGAAACTCCGGCGGCAACAGTACGGGTTCTGCCATAAATGCCTGAAACAATTCAGTAATTATCCGGCGTGCCTTGCTGCTCATGCGCGAGACCCGGTAATGCCGGTAGAGATTGGTGTGCAGGAAACGTTTGAGTTCAGCTTGCTCATCGCGGATGCGGTTGGAGAAACTGATCATCGCCGGTGCGCGCCGGACATCGGTGATCGACTCGGGTGCCAAGTCACGGATGTTGGCGGCACTTTGCCGGTTGAGGTCGGTGATCAGGGTATCGATCATGCGGCGCACGGTTTCATGCACCAGGCGCCGGCCTTCGATTTTCGGGAATTCGCGCAATACCGCGTTCTTGTGCCGGCGAAAGATGGCGACCGTGGACAATTGCTCAATTTCCAGCAAGCCCGAGCGCAAACCGTCATCGATGTCGTGGTTGTTATAGGCAATCTCGTCGGCGAGGTTGGCAATCTGCGCTTCAAGGCCCGGGCGCTGGCGTTTGATGAACCGTTCGCCGATGTCACCCAGGGTGCGCGCGTTTTTTATTGAACAGTGCTTGAGTATGCCTTCGCGGGTTTCAAACGACAGGTTGAGTCCGTCAAAAGCCCCGTAGCGCTGTTCCAGCACATCGACCACGCGCAGGGATTGCAGATTGTGCTCAAACCCGTCGTAGGGTTTCATGCACGCATTCAATGCATCCTGCCCGGCATGGCCGAACGGCGTATGTCCCAGGTCATGGGCCAGCGTGATGGCCTCGGTCAGATCTTCATCCAGACGCAACTGGCGCGCGACCGAACGCCCGATCTGCGCGACTTCCAGGCTGTGGGTGAGCCGGGTGCGGAACAGATCGCCCTCGTGATTGACGAAGACTTGTGTTTTGTATTCCAGGCGACGGAAAGCCGTGGAGTGGATGATGCGGTCACGGTCGCGTTGATATTCCGAGCGGGCGCGTGGTGCGGGCTCGCGAAAACGGCGGCCGCGCGAGTTCGCCGGGCCGGCGGCGTAGGATGCCTTGTCAGTCGCCATCGACACCTTCTCCGTTCAGCACAGCGCTCAGGACATCACGCGGCACCGCGTCGCTGATGAATGCATCACCGATGCCACGCAGCAATATGAAACGGATTTTGCCGCTTTCAACTTTTTTGTCGTGCCCCATCAATTCCAGATAGCGATCTGCGCCCAGTGCGGGGCCGAGCACCGGCAGTCTAGCGCGCTGCAGCAGATGCCGTGTTCGTTCGACTGCATCGCTGTCCATCAAACCCATTTTCTGCGACACCCTGGCAGCGATGACCATGCCGGCAGCGACGGCCTCACCATGCAGCCACTTGCCGTAACCCAGTCCGGATTCGATGGCATGGCCGAAAGTGTGGCCGAGGTTGAGCAAAGCGCGCGCCCCTTCTTCGCGCTCATCACTGGCGACGACCGCAGCTTTGTTGCGACAGGCGACTTCGATGGCATGGGTGAGTGCCTGCGGGTCACGTGCCATCAGGCGATCCATGTTGGCTTCCAGCCAGGAAAAGAACCCGGCATCACCGATCAATCCGTATTTGACGATCTCAGCAATGCCGGCGGACAGTTCACGATCCGGCAATGTTTTCAATGTATCCGTGTCCGCGATGACCGCCCGCGGCTGGTAAAAAGCGCCGATCATGTTTTTACCCTGCGGGTGGTTGATGGCCGTCTTGCCCCCGACGGAGGAATCAACCTGGGCCAACAGTGTCGTTGGAATCTGGATGAAAGGCGTACCGCGCTGGAATACGGCTGCGGCGAACCCGGCGAGATCCCCGATGACGCCGCCGCCCAGCGCGATCAGCGTGGTTTTGCGTTCGGCGCGATGTGCCAGCAAGGCATCAAAAACCTGATTCAGGGTTTGCCAGTCTTTGTAAGCCTCACCGTCAGGTAGCACAATCGATTGCACCGCAATCTGTTGTTGGGCGAGACTGGTCTGCAGCGCGTCCAGGTACAATGGGGCAACAACGGTATTGGTGATGATTACAACTTTGCGCTGGGGCAGGTGTTGTGCAACCAGTTCCCCTCGTGTCAGCAAACCCGGACCGATGTGTATTGGATAACTGCGGTCGGCCAGGTCGACGGTCAGTGATTGCCATGTATTATGTTCGGGCATGCGCATGAATCCTTCAGACAGGGCTTTTATCAACGCCCTGCTCCAGTCTTGCCAGCAGACTCTGGATGTGTGTGGTCAGGGTGCCGACGCTTTGCGAACCGGTATCGACTACCAGATCCGCGACCTCAGAATATAGCGGATCACGCTGGGCGTGCAGTTCCTTCAGCTTGGCCAACGGGTTTGCCGTCTGCAGCAGCGGCCGGCTGCGATCACGGCGTGTGCGTCGCCACAGATCCTCCGGCGCTGCACGCAGGTAAATGACGTGGCCGTGCGTGCGGAGCCGCGCCCGGTTGACTGGAGACAGCACGGCGCCGCCGCCGGTTGCCAGTACTATGCCCTGCATGGCGGTGAGCCGTTCTATGACTTTTTCTTCGCGGGCGCGAAATCCGGACTCACCCTCGATGTCGAAGATCACCGGTATCCGGACCCCTGTTGAGCGCTCGATTTCCGCGTCCGCGTCAAAAAACTCCTTGTTTACGCGCTTGGCCAGCATGCGACCAACAGAAGTTTTCCCGGCGCCCATCAAGCCCACCAGGAATATGTTCTGCTGGCGTGACTCCGGTTGCTGATTGCTGGTTGGATCAGACATGGCACGATTCTAACGGAAGCGATCGGTCAATCGCGGTCAAAACAAAAGGGGCGGCGCCTTGGCGCCGCCCCTGTTCGGCAATCGTCGTTGCTCAGCGCAGGGTCGCGCCGTCTTTGAGAATCTTCGGCGAAATGAAGATCAGCAATTCGCGGCGATCATCCACGCGCAGATTGTTCTTGAACAGAAAACCGATATAGGGCAGATCGCCGAGCACGGGAACTTTGGTCGTCGTCGACCGTTCGTCCTGCGTGTAAATGCCGCCGATGACGACG
>JAKFUJ010000062.1 GCA_021732805.1 Betaproteobacteria bacterium
CGCCCTTCGGCGAGCGCCGTGATTACGCCCTTGGGATTCATCAAGTTGCCGACTATCGAGCTGTAGGGCAGCGGTCCGTTTTTTTCCAGCTGCAACAAATGATGCCGCAACGCAAAGTAGCCGGATTGTGAGTCTTTAAGGGTATAACCGAGTACGCTGCCAAATGTGTCTTCAAGCGTCCTGAATGACGAATCGGCACGAACCGCAAGATCACTGAAATAAATGGATTGATTCTGATATCGCGGCAGCGAAGGCACCGGGGCGGCGAGTATTTGTGCCTTCGGCTCGCGCAGTGAATAAGGCAATCCGCACATCATGGCGCAGCCCAGATCATTGCGCGCCCACAGGTCCGCCAGAACCTTGGGTGCATCCCAATCGAAAAACTCCCAGTCAACACCTGCGCGTTGCATCACCCAACCGAGCAACCTGCGCCATGCCTCTTTTGCGGGCGGGCACACCGAATACATTCTTGCATTGACGATCATCGTCGCACCCGATTCCTGTACTGAACCCATGCTTTGCGATTGATGCGCGAAGCAATCACTTGATGAAGACGGGGATCATCGTAAGCCAACAGCCATCCGAATTCACCGTCAGGTATCGGATAATGCCGATAGGGTCGAACTCCCCGGAAGCGCGGCCTTATCCAATGCCGGCGCGATAAAAAGAAAAAGGGGCCAGCCGTTTGAGCCAACCCCTTGTGCCGGAACTGGTAGGAGGTGCGAGATTCGAACTCGCGACCAACGGATTAAAAGAATCAGCAGTAAATAGCAGGCCCTTATAAATCAACAACCTGCGGCGTCTGCCACGCTCTTTTTTTGCCCCAAACAGTCTCACAAAGGCTTGGTGCCCTGCCCCGCTGCTACGAAAGTGGCTACATCACGCTCACGAGCCTGCTTTGCCTCCAAGTCCAGCCCTACCTCAAAGGGCTCGAAATTAAGTATCATCTCGTTATGAGCAGCGCAAAATCATCTCGCACCCAAAAATCAGCGACCGTTATCGGCCGCACTTCCCAAACTGGCCAATTCGTCAGTATTCGTGAGGCGAAGTCACGCCCATCAACCGTTACTGCGGAACGTGTTTTTTTTCGCGATTCGAAAACTGGTTCATTTACTACCAAGAAATCGACCGAAACTATAAAGTCAAATGTCGAGCGGTTCTCTGATGCGCTTGCAAACCTAGCCAAGAAATAATTTGTAACGTGGCCAGGCATTATCGCGTGACTCTGCGCGACACATTCGAGAACCATGAGCAAGCGTTAAAGTTTGGTGGTGCTGCCGGGGTGCGAAGTTGGGATCTAATTGAATCCGCTATCGACCGACCGTACAGTGGTTACTATCGCGCTCTTCCAAAAAAAGCTGCGGCACTAGTCCAGTCTCTCGCCTTGAATCATGGCTTTATTGACGGGAACAAGCGAACTGCTCTGCTGACGGTCTTGCTACTGATAAGCGAAAGCGGTTGCCAACTGAACGGGCTAAACAAAAGGATCAATGAAGAAATTGAGGACTTGATTCTGGACATCGTTAATCATCATCTTCCATTTCCAGCCATTGTTGACTGGTTCAACAGACGTCTAGAGCGGATTTGATTTTAAAACGTGCTTTTAAGGGCCTTTAAAAAGGACTTAAAAGTGCCTAAAAAAGCATCAAAAAAGGGCTGGCGACAGCTCTTTTTTTTCGGTATAACTGGTGTGCCGACCACATATCAGACACAAGTAATTGTGATTCGAGTATGCGGCGGACGGAAGAAGAAACGCCCAAGCAGCGGAAACTGCTTGGGCGCGGTGTCGAACCATAAGGGGCTCGCAGGTATGCGCACCTGGCACCGGAACACCTAGCGAAAGCGGCATCCAATATCGTGCCGTTTGCTACGAAATTGGCTGCAGTAGAAATAGAAAAGGGGCTACGTTCACACGTAACCCCTTGATGCAACTGGTAGGAGGTGCGAGATTCGAACTCGCGACCAACGGATTAAAAGTCCGCTGCTCTACCGGCTGAGCTAACCTCCCAAAAAGGGGCGAATTTTAACCGTGCGGGGCATGGGGGTCAACCGAGTTATCCCCTTGGACACTCAACTCTCGCGCAACATGCGCCAATACTGGTATTTCATGGTAGCTGCAGCGCCAATGACAATCGCAAAAAAAGTCAGCATCGAGCCGATTGCAAGCGTTGACATGCCGGTGATCGCCTGACCCACAGTGCAACCCATCGCCAGCACGCCGCCCGTACCCATCAGTACGCCGCCCACCGCATGATTGGCAAAATCCCCTGCGGAAACAAACCACTCGATACGAAAGGTTTTTGTCAGCAGCGCATAAACGAATGATCCGCTGATCACGCCGGCCAGCGCCACCACACCGAAGTTGATCAATGCGGTGGTTCCCGGGCTCAGCAGATAGCGCACGCTGTCGCCCATCGGACTGATGAAGGTATAGGACTGTACCTGGACACGGCTCGGTACTTGTGTTGCGAATTCGGCGTACTCCTTCCATGCCTGCCCCAGCGGCCCACCGGTCAGGTACCAGCCGGCCAGTACTGCAAGTCCGACCGCGGCGCCGCCCAGCAGATTGTCGGTACTACCGCGAAAATCCGCAGAGCGAAACACAAAGATGAACAAAGCAACCGCAATTGCAACACCAACCACAGCATTCAAATTGCGCGACGGCGTCATACCCGACACGCCTGCGATCACCGTGCCCAGTTCCTGCGTGTTCATGCCATGACGCGCAAGATCAATCGCTGTCGCCGACACCCAGGGATGAAACAGGTTTTCGTAAAACGGCGTCCACATCATCAGATAAGCCATCACTGAAGCGATGACCAGCACCACCAGTGACTTCAGGTTGCCGGCGCCGACGCGCACCAGCGTCTTGTTGCCGCAACCACTGGCGAGCGTCATGCCGATGCCGAACAGTGCACCGCCGACCAGATAACGCAACCAGGCAAAATTGGCCGTGCGATACGGCGGGAATGTTTCGCCGGACAGGTTGATGATGCCTGCCGTTTCCATCGCTGCCACGCCGCTGATCGCGATCACCATCGCAAACAGCCATGCCCGCATGCGCCCGCTGTCGCCGATATTGATCCAGTCGGAGACCGCGCCCATGGTGCAGAAGTTGGTTTTGTTGACGATCGCACCGAGCACGACGGCGATGGCGAACACCGCTGTCAGCACCTGATGATGTACGTTGAACTCCATGAACGCCCTCCAGTACGACCGCTACCAGCAACGAGTGTAGCCCGCAGCTGAAAATATACCGTAACTAATTGATTTTATTGAATTATTTATAGGCGGTTGGATCGGGTAACCCAGCCTGCTCAAAACCCGTACGACGCAGCCGGCAGGAATCGCAGACGCCGCAGGCGCGCCCCGCCGCATCGGCCTGGTAACACGACACCGTCATTGC
>JAKFUJ010000132.1 GCA_021732805.1 Betaproteobacteria bacterium
CGGCAGGTCGTGACTGCATCAGTTCGCGCTCGGCCATCTCACAGTAAAAATTGGCAATTTCTTTCTGGAATGAATTGCCGTTGAGGTCTTCGAGTTTTTCAGCGATGACAATCGCCTTCCGCCATTCCTTTTCCTGTTCGTAAATTTCAAGCAGGAAACGCAATGCAGCTTCGGCATGCGGAGTGCCTTCGAGTTTCAGGAAAGACTCCTCGGCGCGATCCAGCAGCCCTGCCTTCAGATAATCCTGCGCCAGTTCCAGCACAGCCTGCAGCTTCTGCTCCTGCGCCAGGTCTTCGCGCTCGGCCAGATTCTGGTGCATGCGGATGGCGCGCTCGACCTCGCCGCGGCGCCGGAACAGGCTGCCCAGCGCAAAATGCAATTCAATAGTCTGAGGATTGACTTTGGCGACCTCGATAAAAGCCTCAATGGCCTTGTCGGGCTGCTCGTTAAGCAGGAAATTCAGGCCCTTGAAATAGGATGCCGGCAGCAAACGGGATTCGGTGACGATCTGGCGTATGTCCACGCGCGCCGCCATCCAGCCCAGCGCAAAAAAAAGCGGCAACGCCAGCAGCCACCACAGTTCGATATCCATTATGCGCGGCGTGTCACAACGGACTTCACAGCAGGTCGGGCGGCGGCAGTACCGGCGCAGCAGGCTGTTGTACTGAGCGGGCGGCGTCCAGTTCGCGCTTCAGCACCGAAATCTGCCGGCGCAGACGCAAGGTCTGGAACAACCCGACCAGAAGACCCGCAAGTGCGCCGGCACAAACCGCAACCAGCAGCACAACCACCAGCGGCGCCTCCCACCGGTATCCGAGGTAATAGCGCACCGTGACCGGATCCGTGTTCACTATCGCAAACGACAGGATCAGGACGAACAGCGCGCCCTTGACGATCCACATGAGGTATTGCATGGCCGGTCGAGAATATCATGCTCGTCGTGCGCGTGGTGCGCCCGCGCAAGCGACAAAAAAGCGGCATGACCGTAGCCATGCCGCCCAGGGGAACGATGCCTGATCGTCCGTTATTTCTTGATGTCGACGCGCTCGCGCAATTCCTTGCCGGCCTTGAAATGCGGCACGTATTTCGCGGGCACCTGCACGCGCTCGCCGGATTTCGGATTGCGACCGGTGCGCGGCGGTCGGTAGTTGAGCCCAAAACTGCCAAAACCCCTGATCTCGATGCGCTGGCCCTGTGACAGGCTTTTCCCCATGGCATCGAGAATCATCTTCACTGCCAGTTCGGCGTCCTTGGCCACAAGCTGTGGATAGCGAGCTGCCAGTTTCGCGATCAACTCCGACTTGGTCATGATGCTTCCTTATTTATTGTTGAGTATTGGCGGTATCCAGCTTGGCTTTGAGCAAGGCGCCAAGGTTGGTTGTCCCAGAACTGGCCTGTTTGTTGTCCGAAGTCATTTTCTGCATGGCTTCGGTCTCCTCCGCAAGGTCTTTCGCCTTGATTGACAGGTTGATGGTGCGGTTCTTGCGATCGACGTTGATGATCATCGCCGTCACAGAGTCGCCTTCCTTGAGCTTGGTGCGGATGTCTTCCACGCGGTCACGCGAAACTTCCGATGCCCGCAGATAACCTTCCATGTCGCCATCAAGATGGATGACTGCGCCCTTGGCGTCGATCGCCTTGACCGTGCCGGTCACCACCGAGTTTTTCTCGTGGCCACCGACATAGTTGGTGAACGGATCGCCTTCCAGCTGCTTGACGCCCAGCGAAATGCGCTCGCGCTCGACATCGATCGACAATACCTGGGCTTCGACTTCTTCGCCCTTCTTGTAGTTGCGCACGGCTTCTTCACCGGGCACATGCCATGACAGGTCTGAGAGGTGCACCAGGCCGTCGATGCCGCCGGCGAGGCCGATGAAAATGCCGAAGTCGGTGATCGACTTGATCTGCCCCTTGACCTTGTCGCCCTTCTTCGAGTTCATCGAGAACTCTTCCCACGGATTCGCCATGCACTGCTTCATGCCCAGCGAAATGCGGCGGCGGTCTTCGTCGATCTCCAGCACCATCACCTCGACCTCATCGCCCAGTTGCACGACTTTGGAGGGGTGTACGTTCTTGTTGGTCCAGTCCATTTCGGAAACATGCACCAGGCCTTCGATACCCGGCTCGATCTCGACAAACGCGCCGTAGTCGGTGAGGTTCGAAACCTTGCCGAACAGACGGGTGTTGGGCGGATAACGGCGCGACAGACCGACCCAGGGATCTTCGCCTAGCTGTTTCATGCCCAGCGAGACGCGGTTTTTTTCCTGGTCGAACTTGAGCACTTTGGCGGTGACTTCGTCGCCGACATTGAGCATCTCGGACGGATGTTTGACCCGGCGCCATGCGAGGTCGGTGATGTGCAGCAGGCCGTCGATGCCACCGAGGTCGACGAACGCGCCGTAGTCGGTGATGTTCTTGACGATGCCCTTGACGGTCGCGCCTTCGCGCAGGTTCTCGAGCAGCTTCTGCCGCTCTTCGCCCTGGCTGGCTTCAAGCACGGCACGGCGTGACACCACGACGTTGTTGCGCTTGCGGTCGAGCTTGATGACCTTGAATTCCATTTCCTTGTTTTCGTACGGCGTCGTGTCTTTCACCGGGCGCGTATCGACCAGCGAGCCGGGCAGGAAGGCGCGGATGCCGTTGATCATCACCGTCAGGCCGCCTTTGACCTTGCCGCTGATCATGCCGGAGACGATGTTGCCCTTCTCGAGGGCGTCTTCCAGTTCGTGCCAGGCCGCGAGGCGCTTGGCCTTGTCGCGTGACAAACGGGTTTCGCCATGACCGTCTTCAAGAGACTCGATGGCGACGCTGACAAAATCGCCGGGCTTGACTTCAATCTGGCCGCGATCGTCGTGGAATTCTTCTACGGGAACATAACTTTCGGACTTCAGTCCGGCATTGACCACCACAAAATTGTCATCAATGCGCACGACTTCGGCGGTAATCACTTCGCCGATACGCATTTCCTTTGTTGCCAGACTCTCTTCAAAGAGGGCGGCAAAACTCTCGGTAGCGATACCGGCGGGAGCAGCTTGTTGGGTTGTTTTCATCATTGGAATCAGGAGGTTATCACACCCGTTTGAGAAACGGGAGGGTAGTTGAAAAAAGCCACGGACCTGGCGGGCCATGACGCCTGTTACTGCACTTTAAGACGGTTGCTGCGTTTTTGATACAGGTGCAAAACCCGGGCCACCACGGCGTCCACCGTCATTCCGGTGGTATCAATTTCAGTGGCATCGGCACACTTCAGCAGGGGCGCCGTGGCGCGGGTACTGTCGCGAAAATCGCGGTCACGGATGTCCTGCAAAAGGGTCGCCATACTAGCATCGGAGTCCTTACCGATCAACTGCTTATGACGCCTGCGCGCCCGCTCCTCGGCACTTGCGGTCAGGT